>CALFAM010000128.1 GCA_937948815.1 uncultured bacterium | reverse complement strand
ATGAGGAGCCGATCGGCGTGCTCTGGGTCGATGCCCACGGGGACTTCAACACCCCGGAGACCTCTCCCAGCGGCAATATTCACGGCATGCCTCTGGCCGCGCTTACCGGCCAAGGGGCCCCAGAGCTGGTCAACTTGGGGCGCCCAGGTGCGAAAGTCGATCCCCGCGACACCATGCTCATCGGCATTCGCGACCTCGACACCCACGAGAAAGACCTTCTTCGTGCCAGCGGCGCCGGCGTCTATACGATGCGCGAAATCGACGAGCGAGGCATGGCCATCGTCGCCCGAGAAGCCCTCAAGCGCTTGCAGCACCGTTCTCGTCTCCACATCAGCCTCGATCTCGACGCCCTCGACCCGAGCGAAGCGCCAGGCGTCGGCACACCCGTTACCGGCGGCCTGCGCTATCGTGAAGCCCACCTGCTGATGGAAATCCTTGCCGAGTCGAAGAAGATCCGCTCCATGGACCTGGTCGAGGTCAATCCGATTCTCGATCACAGCAACCGCACCGCCGAGCTGGCGATCGGCCTGCTCTGCTCGGCCATGGGAGAGAAGATCTTCTAGCGGAACGTGGAGCTGCTCGCAGATGCAAGGCGGGCCAGCGATACCCGACGCAGACTGCGCGCATCGGGCGGCAGGGGTCAGGCGCCGTCGCGCGCGTACAGCTCCCGATAGTGCGCATAGCTCGTCAACACCTTGTCGAGGTAGCCGCGCGTCTCGCGAAACGTCACCTTGGTATAGAACTCGGCGGGATCGTCGCTGAAGCAGTATCGCTTCCAGGCGTCGGCCTGGGCTTCGCCGGCGTTGTAGGCGACGATCATGCGAGGAAGATCGCCATCGAACCGATCGTCGAGCTCGCGCAAGTAGGCTGCACCGAGCGCGATCGAGGTTTCCGGCTGCTCGAGATCTTCCGGCTCGATCTGCGAACGGCCGATCTTGGTGGCCAGCCGTCGTGCCGTCGGCAAGACGAACTGCGTGAGCCCGCGGGCCGCTGCGCCAGAGAGCGCACGGGCATCGTAGCGGCTCTCTTCACGGATGATCGCGGAAAGAAGGTAGGGGTCGATGTCCTGCTCGCCGGCCTCGCGCAAGATCAGATAGCCGTAGCGGAACGGGTAGAGCAGGCGCCGGAAGGCCGTCGGCAGAAGCTGCGCGGGCAAGCGATCCGGAACCCGCTGGTGCAAGATCTCGGCAATGTAGAGCGAACGACGCGTCTCGCCCGCGCGGGCGAGCATCAGGCTGCCCGTAAAGGCGAGGGTCGGGTTGCTGACCGGGAAGTGGCGAAGCACCGCGGACGAGCCTTCCTGCCAGAGGCCGAGTGACAACAGCATGTCCTCGGGGCGCCGGTGAGCCTGCTGAAGCAAGGGCCAGGAGCCAGGCGGCGCCTGGGTCAGGCGCAGAAACGGAGATGCCGCGGGATCGGAATCGAGTCGCGTTCGCAGGGTCTCCTGGGAGATCCGTCCGACTTCGTGATCCTCGCCCAGGAGCAGCGCCGCGGCCTGCAGATCCGAGAGGCGGTTGGAGCGTGCGAGCTGCATGCCGACCTGCTCCGCTGCGGGACGAAGGGCGCTGAGCGCCAGCCGATCTCGCGCGGCATAGGCGAATGGGTCGTGCGGATCGCGCGCCAAGACGCTCCGATAGTGCTCGACGGCTTGGGCCGGATCATCGACCAACTCAGCATGGCGCCCTTGCCAATAGGCAACCTCGCCCATCGCGTCGCCGCTGGTGAGTCTTTCTGCCTGGGTCAGCCAAGCACCCGTGCGGTCGGCGCGGTTCTGGACCAAATCAGAGCTGGCGAGAAACAGCAAGGCGCGCCGCTGCTCCGAGGCGCGTCGCCGCCCTTCGATGGTCCGCAGAATCTCGAGCGCTTCACGCTCACGGCCGCTACGCCAGTGCAGCCGAAGCTGGGCGAGAAGCGCCGAGCTCGACCAGCCACCCGATGGCTCGACCCGATAGGCCTGCTGGTACACCGGAATCGCCTGGTCCCAGCGCTCCTCGAGCTCCAAGCATCGGCCTTGCTGGTAAAACGCACGCGCGCGCAGACTCGGCGTGCGTGTGTCGCGGGCCAAGGAGCCGAACAACGCACCTGCGACGTGGAAGCGCTCTTGCCAGAAGTGGCTGCGGGCGAGCGCATAGCGCGTGTCGTGGGCCTCGGCGCGCGAGATTTCCTTGGACTCGGGAAGGCGCGCGATGGCACGCGAAAGATGCTGAATCGCCAGGTCGAATTCGCGGTGGTTGTGAAACGCCATGCCGAGCAGCATGTGCGCCCGCGCGCTGCGTTCCAGTGTCGGCTGACCTGCTGCGACCATGGCCGCAGCCTGGCGCGCACTATCGTCGCGATGGTTCGACTCGAGCAAGGCAAGGAGCCAGGCGTCCGCGGTTGCCCGATCACCCGCCCGGGTCGAGCAGACGGCACGGACGAGCTGCAAACGGCGGCGTCCGTCATCCCCCAACCGGCTACCTTCGATCTGACGCAAGACCTTGCAATCACCACCGTCGGACAGCGAACGCTCCAGCAGATTGAGCGCGGGCGCGATCAGCGAGCGGGGCGGGCCTCCAGCCAACAACTTGGCCACCAGCCCGGCGGCCACATCCGGCCGGCCCAAGTCCGCCTGCGACTCGGCCAGGCGAAAACGGCTGTGGGGTGCGAGAAGTGGTGTCGAGGAGATTGCGCTGACGTAGGACTGGAGGGCTTCTTGCTGTCGATCGACTTCGACCAAGAGGCGCCCACGCAGGTATTCGAGCCCGGCAAAGCCTGCCAACGGCTGGCGCTGCGCCTCTTCGACGACGCGCAGCAGGCTCTCGGGATCGCCACCCGTCTGGAGATCGACCAAGGCATAGCGCGGGTCCGTCTGCGCCTGAGTGACAACTACCAGCGTGGCGGAAGCCAGCACCAGCACTGCGGTGGCAGTACCAAAGCGAGCGAGGCATCTGCGAGTCAAGGTCGTGGCTTACTCCATAGGAACGTCGGTTCGGTCAGGGGCGCCGGTATCCGCCAGTCGTGCTCGCGCTTCGCTTCGCTTTCGGTCGCGAACCCAGCCGGGCTTGCGAGCATGGCTCAGCCCACGCGTTCGACGCGCGCACCCAGAGCCTGCAATTTCAGTTCCATTCGCTCATAGCCGCGATCGAGATGGTAAATCCGGTCGACGATGGTCGTGCCCTCCGCCACCAGCCCAGCCAGCACCAGGCAGGCGGAAGCCCGCAGGTCCGTCGCCATGACGGTGGCGTCCGACAGCCGCGCCTTTCCACGAATGCGGGCCACACTGCCCCGCGTCCGGATGCGCGCGCCCATGCGCACCAGCTCTGGAACGTGCTGGAAACGGTTCTCGAACACCGTCTCGCGCACATGGGAGATGCCTTCAGCCTGGGTCATCAGGGCTTGATACTGGGCTTGGAGGTCGGTCGGGAAGCCCGGATGCGGCGCGGTTGTCATGTCTCGCGCCCCCAGGCGCTCACCTGCACGAACGCGAATTCGACCGTCTGGCGCATCGCCTGCACCCCGCGGCAGGCTATCGACCTGGGCGCCGATTTCGACCAGCGCTTCGAGAAGAGGCGCCAGATCGGCAGGGTCGCTGCCGTCCACGGTCACGTCACCTTGGGTCATGGCCGCGCCGATGAGGTACGTACCCGCCTCGATCCGGTCGGCGATCACCGGGTGCTCGGCAGCCCCCAAGCGATCCACGCCCTCGATCTCGATGGTGGAAGAACCCGCGCCGGAAATCCGCGCGCCCATGGCGCTCAGGAGGCGTGCAAGATCGACGATCTCCGGCTCGCGGGCACAGTTCTCGAGTACCGTGGTGCCGGTGGCGAGCACCGCGGCCATCAGCAGGTTCTCGGTGCCACCAACCGTCGGCACACTGAAGCGGAAGCGCGTACCGCGCAACCGCTTCGCGCGCGTCTCCACATAGCCGTGCTCGAGACGGACCGTGGCGCCGAGCGCTTCGAGCCCGGCAAGGTGCTGGTCGATCGGCCGAACACCGATCGCGCATCCACCGGGAAGCGACACCCGTGCATGACCACGGCGCGCGGTCAGCGGTCCGAGCACCAGGCAGCTGGCGCGCATTGTCTTCACCAGCTCGTACGGTGCCTCGTCGAGGCTCCCGGGGCTCGCCGCCCGAAACACCGTGGCGCCGTCATGGCGGTCTTCGCTCTCGACGCCGAGGTGGGCCAAGAGCCGCCGCATGGTTGCGAGATCGCGTACCGGCGGAACACGGGACAGGGCGACCGGCTCGTCTGTCAGCAAGGTAGCTGCGAGACAGGGCAGGGCCGCATTTTTGGCACCGCTCGCGCGGATCGTGCCATCGAGTCGACAGGGGCCGTGAATGTGCAATTTGTCCATGGAAAGCTCGTAGGGGAGGGTTCTGCCGCGGCTGCGGGCAGTCCGGCGCGGAGTGTACCGGTCGAGACCGACTTCGGGGGAGGGAATCACCAACATCATGCTCGGAGCGTGGCAGCCGACCGTGGCTACGGCCCTGATGGCATGCGGCGACAATGTGGCAGCCACAAGCAGCCTCGGGATCCGATAGCATGGACCTCTTCCGACGCCAGGATTTTGATCAAGGTGTTCCGGGTCAGGTACTCAGATCAACGTGCTCACGCCGCACACATCCATACCCTTCAGCGTCCTACTCGTCGAGTCGGACCCAGCCCGCCGTGAGGCCATCCTGCGTCGCTTCGCCGACGAGGATCTGGACGCGATCGTCTGCAACGATCTCGACGAAGCCCTGATCATCCTGGCCTGGCATCGGTCGAGCGTCGCGGTGGTGGGACCGCCCCCCGGCGGCGGCCTCGCCCTCGACATCGCGCACATCCTGCGACAGGCGACCCCGACCCTACGGTTGATCTTGCTGGCGCCGATCGCCGGCGAAGCGCCCGGAGATCGGCGCAACTGGCTACATGTTGCGCCAGCCGACAATCTCGATGCGCTGATCATTCTTCTGCATCGCCTGCTCGGCCAGTGCCTCATGGAGGCGCTCGCCACCCGCGACGACCGCTACAAGACCCTGCTCAAGAATACGAGCAGCGTGATCGTCTACCTGACCGAGGATTTCCGCATCCAGGACTGGAATCCACCGGCCGAGGAGCTGCACGGCTACCGACGCGCGGAGGTCCTCGGCCGCAGCTACATCGACATGTTCCAGCCGCAGGAGCTTCACGCTCAGGTGCGCGCGACCTTCGACGATGTGCTCGGCGGCGACGCCAAGGAAGGGCTTGAAAGCACCATCCTGGTGCGCAATGCATCGCCCAAGACCGTGCTCTGGAACATGGCACGCCTGGACAACGCGGACGGTGTTCCGGGCATTCTCGCCATCGGCCAGGACATCACGGCACGCAAGGAGCTCGAGAAGCGCCTGCGTCAGGCGCAGCGCCTGCAAGAGCAGATCACCGAGACGGTACCCGAGCACATCTGCTTGCTCGACGTCGACAGCCAACGGGAGGTGTACTCGAATCGCAAGCTGGAGCGCATGCTCGGCTGGCAGCCCGGCGAAAGCGGCTTCGACCCCAATCTCCTGCGCTTCCTCCTCCACGACGAAGAAGCCGGCGGCATGGCCGCCTTGATGACTCGCCTGGCGCGCGACAACGTCACGACCACCAAGCACCGCACGCCCGACCGCACAGGCAACCTGAGGATCCTGCTCGCGCGCCACATCGTCTTCGCGCGCGGCAGTGACAGCGGCGTTCGCCAGCTCCTGTGCATCGTCGAGGACATCACGGAGCGCGAGAAAGGCGAAGAAGCCCTGCGCGCGTCGCGCGAAGAGCTCCGCTCCCTGGCACAGCATCTTCAGACGGTTCGAGACGAAGAGCGCGCCGACATCGCCCGCGAGATTCACGACCAACTTGGACAGCAGCTCACGGCCCTCAAGCTTCACATGGCGGTGCTCAAGAACGCCCGGGTCAGTCTCGACGCCAACGCCGGGGCGAGTCTCGAGACAGCCGTGGACCTGGTACATGCGACGACCGATACCGTACGCCGCATCGCGCGTGACCTGCAGCCGAACCCGACCGCCCATCTCGGCCTGCTTCCCGCCATCCGCTTTCACGCTGAGGACTTCGCGCGCAAGATCGACATCGAGTGCCGCTTCATCAGTGAATTGAGCCGCATCCGGCTCAGCCTCGACCGTGAAACGCACATCTTTCGGATCGTTCAGGAAGCACTGACCAATGTCGCCCGCCACGCCGACGCGACATCGGTCGAGATCGAGCTGACTCAGCGTGAAGGGATGCTCGTGCTACGCATCGCGGACAATGGCAAGGGCATCTCCGAAGCCGAGCTCGGCACCGGCCGCTCGGTCGGCATGACCGGCATGCGTGAGCGTGCCCACCTATGCGGCGGCGAGCTCACGGTCTTCTGCGCACCGGGCGCGGGCACGATCATCGTGGCCCGCATCCCGGTGAAAGACGAGCCGATCAGTCACAAGACCGGCCCTTTGGTGATCAGCGACCTCACCGATTGAACCCGAGCGGCTGATTCGCACGCCGCTCGGGCTGGATGCGCAAGCTTGCGCCTACTGGACGAATGTCCCGCGGACACACCGACACTCTGCATCCTCGGTAAAGAATGACATGCCCAGGTCGGTATTCGGACCGGTCAGGATCGGTGTGCCCCCGACGCCGAGCAAGAATGGATCCGTCGACCCATCAATGGCGCAAACGATCGGTGCGGGAATGGGCGTGCACTCGAACGTCAGGCAGCCGATCTTGAAGCAACGCGACGGATCGAAGTCACAAAGCGAGGAGTCGAGCAGATCCGCCACGCCATCTGTGAACCGCTTGCGGTCGATGCGTAACCTACCCGGCCCTCCGAACGTTCCACCGGGACGAGCCGTCGTACTCGCTCCGCCTCCGCGGAGACCACGACGATCGATGAGCCCGAGCGGATTGAGCTCCGCATAGGCGTATGGGTTGATGCCACCGGCAAGGCCAATGGGATCACTCTGGATGTAGCGTCCGGTCACCGGATCGTAGTCGCGGAAGTAGTTGTAGTGAAAACCGCTCTCCGCGTCGAAGTACTGGCCGGGAAAGCGCAGATTCAACGTGAAGGTCTTGCCATCCCGGTCCGGATCGGCATTGGGGACACTCCGGCCATAGGGCTGGGCCAGACTCTCCCATTTCCAGACCACGACATTGCTCTTGTCACGAACCTCCCGTGGCGTACCCAGGTGATCGGTGTAGACCTGGAAGAACGCTCCCGGCTGGTGAAGGCCGACCAGCAAGTCCCCCAGCCAGTGATACTCCATGATGAGGCGCCCTTGCTCGTCGTACTCACCCAGGAGTCTCTCGCTTTCGTCATAGAGGAATTGCTTGGTCTCGATTCCATTGCCTGCGATGCCGAGCGTGGTGACCGTCTTCCCGACACGTTGCCCAAAACCGTTGTAGCGATAGGCAGCCGTCGTAAAGTGCCCGTTCCGTGCAAAGTGAACCAGACGCTGGTTCGGCCCATAGGTCATCTGCAGCGAACCGACGAGCGCCTGCGTTCGTTCCGACAGGTTCCCCATGGCATCGTAGGTAAAGGAGGTCTGGAAGGTTCCCGTGAGCTGGTTGGAATCGTTGTCGACCGAGAAGGTCTGCCCGCTTCGATTGATCAGGTTTCCACTGAGGTCGTAGTCCCAGAAACTGACCGATTGTCCAGGTGGGCTCTCGACACGTGCGATCCTTCCGAGCTTGTCGTAGGCATAAGCATGGTCGGCGCGACCCGGAACCGACGTGCGCGTGATTTCTCCCGCGGCGTTCGTGAGATACGTTCGCGCCAGGCCGCCCACGAACCCCGCAGGGTCGAAGTCCAGGTCATAGAGACGATCCTGGGCCACCGACTGCGCATAGTCGACCCGAGAAACCGGCCCGTTCGGAAGATAGTCGACCTGAGTGATGATCGGTGTGGTGGCACGGTGCTTCGATAGACCGTCCAAGCGGTCGACCCCGGCCGGCTGGCCCGCCGCGTCGTAACGGTACGCGAGCACCGTCCCACTGGGGTAGGTAATCGTCGAAAGCCGACCGTTACGGTAGCCATAGCTCACCACCAGGCCTGGACCTCCGATCGGAGTCTGAACTTTGCGGATCACCCTGCCGTGGGCGTCGAACGACCAGGTCGTGGTGCCGCTGATACCGTCGCTCATCGAGGTCAGCTGCTCAATACCATTCGTGCCCTCGTCGTACGTGAATGTGGTATCGAAACGGCTATCTGATTCGTACGCGGCACCCGTTAAGCGACCAATTGCGTCATGGGTGTACGTGGCAACCTCGTTGCGCGCATCGGTCCGCGCGACGAGATTGCCCGCTTTGTCGAAACGGAATTCCGTCACGCCCGCGTCCGGGCTGTCGAGGACGAGCAGGCTGTCGACACCGTTGCGGTCGTAGGTCGTGGCATTTCCGCGCGGGTCCGTGACGGTACGAATCCTGCCGCGTACATCGTAGGCGATTTCGGTCTGCCGTTCGGTTGTTGGCCCCGTCGAGCTGATGAACTTGGCCAGACGGTCGAGGCTGTCGTAGGTGAAGCGACTGAAGCGCCCGACTGGATCGGTCACGGTTTCGAGGTTGCCGTTGTGATCGTAGGTCAAGGACGTCGCGATGTCGTTGTGATCGAGGAGCGCTCGCAGCCGACCGAGCTCGTCGAAGGTTCTTCCGAGGGATCGGCGTACGACCCCGCTGGGATCTTTGCTCTCTTCGGATGTACGGTTGCCTGCGGCGTCGAGCATGAACGTGACGGAATTGCCGAGAGCATCGGCAATTCCGACCAAACGATGGGCATCGTCGTAGGTGTAGGTGACTGTGGCGCCATCCGGCTCGGTGACGGTTTCCAGATTTCCCACATCGTCATAGTCATAGACGAATATTTCGCCCGCCCGACTCGAGCCCGCGAGTTGACCGCGGGGATGGTAACTGAGCGTCGTCACACTGCCGTTGGGGCTTCGGATCTCGACAGGTCGACCCGCAATATCGTAGGCCAAATACTCGATTTGGTGTCCCACACCATTGGTGATCGTGTGCAGATCACCGGCTCGGTATTCCCCGGCGGGCGCGTCCTGCATACGGTAGGTGTACGTAGTCGTATCCGCGATGTCACGCGGACCATCGATGTTCCGGAGCAGGCCGGCCAAGATCGCCGGCATCTCGTAGTAGGTGTACGTGGTGGTACGGCTGCTGTCCGCAACAGACGGGTCCGATTCGGTTCTCGAGAGAGTCCTTCCCTCATCGTCGTAGGCAAAGTCGATCTGCTGTACGACCGTATCGGTCGCATCGCGAACACGCACCTGACTCGGCCGGTTGTGGGTATCGTTCCAGTCCATTTCCGTGACCACGACCTCTGGAGTCGCGACACCGCTGACCACGCGTACTGTTCGGTTCCAATCGTCGAACGTGACGTCGGTCCGGTTGCCGTTCGGATCAATCTCACTTGCAGAGAGCGTGGGACGCTGGCTATCGAAGAGAAATTGCGTCACGAGGTCACCTTCGACGATCCGATCGCGGCGCGTCAGGCCGTTCGAGGCGGCTCTTGAGAGCTCATAGATCCGCTCGGAGCCGAGTGGCAAACCGACGACGGTCTCGCCAGGCTGATAGTCGAGCGTGACCCGATCCGCTCCCCCAGCCCTCTCGCTGGATCGCGCCTTGCCATCGGCATGGTAGGCATAGCTTGCGAAATCATTTCCGTTCTCGTCGATGATTCCGGTAATGTGCAAGGGGAATCTCGGATCGGAGTAGCTGTACCTCCGGATCGTTCCGTCTACGAACTGGATGGTGTCGAGTCGTGGTTCGGCGGGCGAGAGCTCGGTATAGGTAAATGTTGCCAGCGTCGTACCGCCCAGGCGAATGGACTGAAGGCGGTTGCCCGCTTCTTCGTCGTACACCAAGTCGAGCTGCCGACCACTGGTGGCGCTCACCGACGTCGCCACCCAATTGGCATTGCGATCGATGGACACGACCTTGCCCGACCGAAGATCCGTGATTGACGCGAGAAAATGTCGGTCGCCACCGTTGCGGTTGGTATAGACCAGCTTTCGGTGATCGCCTGGAAGGTAGTGAAATTCTGTGTTGCTCACAGCCCGCAAGAGACCATTGCTCTCCAGGAGCGGACGGAAGGTTCCGGGTGTGGCTGGATCCTCCTCGAATGCGGAAATCTTGCCGGCGGGCGAGATCAGCGTCTTGTCCCAGCTACTCGACCCAGTGTCGAGAATGACCGAGTCGTAGTTGTGGCGCCAGTTCGGTCCGAGACGCGAGTACGTCGGCGTGGTTGCGAGCGAGTGGTACGTAAGCTCGAGCGAGAGCTCGGGGAGGTCGACAATGCGTTCGAAAAGGAGTTTGTCACCACTGATGACGTCGCAAGGATTGCCGACACAATCGCCATTGCTCTGTACGAACGGGTCGTCGGTCGACCCTGGCACCGGAAGGATCCTGATCGAATCTCGAATGTCGAGCGTACAGCTCTTGGGGAAGAACGTTATGACGCCTGGTTCGAAGGGGCTTCGGTTACCAGCCGTTAAACCCTCCGGACAGATACCTAGCAAGCTCTGTCGCAAACTTGGCCCGGGCAAGCAGGTGGTGTTGGGCGCACAGTCTTGGGAGGGCTCGCGTTCGAAACGTTGTTCACAGTCCGCCCCAAATGAGTAGCTTTGATAGAGGCCGACAGTCTTGAGAACGCCCCAGATTCGATCGATCGAAATTCCGAGCTGGCCGGCGAAGAACTGCCTCACCGCGAACTCGTGAGCCGAGCCACCACCCACGCTGTGGTGCTGCAACGCGGGGACAATCTGGACCTCTGGCGGCGGGCTAGAGCAGTCACGGGAGGCGAATAGCTGCTCTTGGCGGCTGGTCCAGTCGATGGATGTGTTGCAATCGTTCTGATTGCTGGCCGTCACGATCGGCCCGGTGAATTCGCACGCTTCGATCCCTGCTGATGGAACGTCCTGATAGGGCTGCCAGGAGAAGGGTTCGACTTGGATGTCGTGCACCCGTATTGCATAGGTTCGCGTTATCTCGCCGCCGAGACTCTGGACATTGAGAAGCTCGAGGTATTGCCCTGCCGCACCGTGAGAAGCACGCATCGCGGCTTCGGCCTCGGTCAGGGAGCCGTAGGTCTCGGATCCGTGTTCGTAGAGGGTTCCCTGGGCGAAGGCATCTGGCGCGGTCGCCATCAGCAAAGCGGCGACGGCACAGAGGGCGGCGAGCGAGCGAATGCGTCTCATGCTGTTCCTTTCTAAGGCGGTCGATTCGAGGTGTTGAGGAGCGCGAGCGAACAGTCCCTGCTGCGCGTTCTGCGGCGCGCGGCCCACGTACGCCGTAGCAAAGTCGGGCGACCGCGACGGGTGATCGCAGCAGCATCGGGGGAGCGGGCAGCCGGGGCAGCCGCCGGCTGTCAGGGTTTGTTCGCCAGGTTACGCGTAGGACCGGCGCAAACCGGACCAGCTATTGCGGGAACGAGCGCTTGGAAAGGACCGGAGGGAGAGGTTCCGAGGCCCAGCCTCGGGGAGGAACCGGCTGGGGTGGGAGGTTTCGCCCGAACCGGTGGCAGTGCACCAGCGGCTCGGGCGTGGAGATCGAGCAGACTAGTCGTCGTCGCGGCCGCGGATGGGCGCTTCCTTCTTCATGCGCGGCTCGCGGGCTTCCGGTGCGTCGATCGTGAAGTCGGTCTCCGACGTGGCGCCCTCGGCGGTCGTCAGGCGCAAGGTGTAGTCACCTGGCGCGGGATAGAAGCGCCAACCCAGACGCTCGGCCTCGGCGTACGGCGTCTTGGCGCGATGGCCCTTGCGATCGGGCGAATCGTCCTCGGCCATTTCCTCGGCTTTCTGCTTCTTGCGCTTCTTGCCTTTCGGCTCGTCCGCGGCCTTACCGTCCCCGGATTGGTCATCCGCGGCCAGGCGCGCGCGCTCGGCGGCCAACGCGCGCTCCTTGTCGAGCAACAGATCCCAGGTCAGGCTGCCGACGCCGGCACGGGTCTCGACTTCCGTGGCGTAGAGCACACGTTCGTCGCCATCGAGGACCTCGAACGTCAGCGTGCCCGCCGCCGCGCTCCAGAACGGGACGTCGATCTCAGGCAGATATTCGGGTCGATCGAACCACTGCGACGGCCTCGACCGCCAGCCTCGGCCCGACTGGACCGACTCGACCGGGAAGAGGTGAACAGGCTCCTCGCGGACGCTGGCCAGCTCCTGGACGGGCAGAACGTCGACGATCCAGATCGAACGCCCGTGGGTTCCCGCGACCAGCTCACGCTCGCGGCGATGGATCGCCAGGTCGTGTACGGGCACGTTGGGCAACTCGGCGTCGAGCGCCTGCCACGCGCCGCCTCCTTCGTACGACACGTAGACGCCGCGGTCCGTGCCCACGTAGAGCAGGTCGGCGACCACGGGGTCCTCGCGCACGACGTTGATCGCTTCGGCTGGCAGGCCGTCGGCAATCGAGCGCCAAGTCGCGCCGAGGTCGTCGCTGCGGTAGAGGTACGGGGTAATGTCGTCGTCACGGTAACCATTGAGCGAGACGAAGACCGTGTCGCGGGCGTGGGAGGAGGTTTCGACCCGGCTGACCCACCGATCCGCCGGCAAACCGGCGGCCGCATCGCGCCAGGTCACGCCGCCGTCCTCGGTCACGTGCACCTGCCCGTCGTCGGTGCCGACCCAGATCAGCCCAAAGGTCTTCGGCGACTCGGACAGTGTCGAGATGGTGCCGAAGGGAACGTCACCACGCTTCTCCGAATGGGTCATGTCGGGGCTGATCGCGGTCCAGGTCTCCCCTTGGTCCATGGAGCGATAGAGGATATTGGTGCCGAAGTAGAGGATCTCGGCACTGTGGGGCGAAAGCTGGATCGGCGTCATCCAGTTGTAGCGCAGCGCGGGGGCCTTCAGCTCGTCGCGCGGCCGCACCGTGGCGCGTCCCGCCTTGCCTGCCCGCTGGTAGAAACCGAATTGGAACCCGGTGTAGAGCGTGTCGTCATTGCGGGGATCGACCTGCACGTACATACCGTCGCCGCCACCGATGAACTGCCAGCGCTCACCAAGCTCCCAGCGGGTCTGGGACGACCCTTTGAGGCTGCCGTTGTCCTGGAGGCCACCGTAGACATTGTAGGGGTCGGCGTTGTCGAGGGTGATGGCGTAGAACTGGCCGACCGGCTGGGCATCGAGCCCGAACCATGTCTCGCCCCGGTCATAGCTGACGTCGATCCCGCCATCGTTGCCCACGACCATCCGAGACGGGTTCTCGGGATCAATCCAGATCGGATGGTATTCGACGTGAACACTCGGATCCTGCAGCGACGTGAACGTCGCACCGCCGTCCGTCGAACCGATGATCGGCACGCCCGCCAGGTAGACACGCTCGGGGTCGTCCGGCGCCACGGCCATGCTGCCGAAGTAGTAGCCATAGGTGAAGACGACGTTGCGAATCGGCTCGTCGTGGGTCCGCCGCCAGGTCGCACCAGCATCGTCCGAACGCCACAGCTCGAGGCCCCGGATGTTGGTGTTGAAGAGGTTGGCATTGGCGTCCGCGAGCTCAGCGCGGAGGTCATCCATGGTCAGCTCTTCGCTCTCGATCATCTCGATCAGCTTCTCGCCGTCGAGCGACGTATCGAGATCGTTGCCACGGACAAAGGCGTCGATCTGCTGCGGATCCTGCTCCAGGAACGTCTCGCGATCCATCGTGCGCAAGCGATTGGCCGACAACGGATTGTCCCCGAGATCCCAATCCGCCTCGGGCAACTCTTCTTGGTTGTCGATCGATGCGTAGAGCGTCTGAGGTTGGCTGCGCGCCACGGCCAGAGCGATGCGACCGACGTGTGGGCCACGCGGTAATCCGCCTTCGAGCCGGGCCCAGGTCGTACCGCCGTTGATCGACTTGAAGATGCCGCTGCCATCACCGCCCTCGACGAAGTCCCACGGCCGGCGCGAGCGCTCCCAGGAAGACGCGTAGATCACGTCTGGGTTGCTGGGATCGATCTCGAGGTCGAGAAATCCAGTCCAGGCGCCTGCGCCGGTAAACACCTGTTGCCAGGATTCGCCTCCGTTGATGGTCCGATAGATACCGCGCGGCCCGCCCGGGGTGTAGAGCTTGCCGAGCACAGCCACATAGACACGATCCGAATCCCGCGGGTCGACCAGGATCTCGCCGATCCGGTCGGAACCCGTGAGCCCCTTGTGTTCCCAGGTGGCGCCGCCGTCGCCCGAGCGGTAGATGCCCATGCCACCGTAGGATGAGCGAGACGAGTTCTCCTCGCCCGTGCCGACCCAGATGACACTGGAGTCCTGCGGATCGAGTGCGATATCCCCGATGATCATCGACCCCTGCTGGTCGAATAGCGGCTCGAAGGTGCCGCCGTTGTTGGCCGTCTTCCACAGACCACCGGAGGCGTAGGCAACGTACATCGTGTACGGCTCGCCCGGGACCACCTCGACGTCGACCACCCGGCCTCCCTGCCCCACCGGTCCGACGCTGCGCCATGAAAGGCCATGGAACGGGGAGCTTGCTTCGAGCTCCTTGTGCTTCTGCCACGATGATTCGAGGCCTTCGACCGTCCAAGGCGGCGACGGGGCGGGGCGATCCTGCGCTGTCGCGCGCGAGCCCACCAGCACCAACGCGGTGGCAGCAAGAATCCAGGGAGCACGGTACAAAAAGGGCGCCATCAACATCTCCTTCGATGGGGGGTCGCGCGGAACGAGGCGGAGCTTCGAGGTTGTCGATCCCAGTCTACGTCAACACGGTCTGCGCATCACGGCCCGCGGCATCACGGTCCGCGGCATCACGCAGAGCATCCTCGCGCGACGCGCAGACAACGATCGTAGTAGGCCGAACCGAATAGGTTCAGATGATTGAGCAGGTGGTAGAGCACGAAGATCTCGCGACGTTCGACCGCACCGGCCGCGAGCGGCCACGCCGAATCGTAGGCCGCGAAGAAGGCAGCGGGGAAACCGCCAAAAAGATGAGCCATTGCAAGCTCTGCTTCGCGGTGTCCCCAATAGGCCGCCGGGTCGACGACCGCGGGCCCACCCACGGCATCCACCAGGACATTGCCAGACCAGAGGTCGCCGTGGATCAAGCAGGCAGCCTCGGCCGGGTCCAAGCGCTCGTCGAGCCGATCCATCACGCCACGGACCGCCCGCGACAGCGCCGCGTCCGCACAGCCACGGGTCTCGGCCAGCCGAAGCTGATGCCCGAGGCGATGCTCACGCCAGAAAGCGATGCCGTCCGTCGTCCACGGATTGGGTTGCGGGGTGGCGCCGCAGTGGTTGTCGCGGTCGAAGCCGAAGCGGTCGCGTCGCGTCGCGCGATGGTGCTCCGCGAGCTGACGGCCCAGCCGCGACCAGGCCTCTTCGACAGGGCGGCCACGCGCGATCGCTTCCATGGCCACGAAGGCGTGCCCACCGTCCGGATGTCGCCCGTTCGCCTGTTCGCACACCTGGGCCGTGCCTGAGCATGCCCGGGCCGGCACCCGCAGGACGCCAGGCTCGGCGAGCGCCCGCAGCCCGGCCGCTTCCCCTTCGAAACGGTCGAGCGCACCCACCGATGCCAGCTTGACGAACCATCGGTCCCCGTCGTCGAGGGTCAGAAAGACCGCTCGATCGAACGAGGTGCCGCCAGCCAGCGAGACGCGCTCGACGCCCTTCGAGGCACCGGTTTCGGCCGCGATGGCTTCTGCGACCGCTGCCATCAAGATGCGATCGGACATGCGCCCTCAGCTTGGCTAGCCCGAGACCAGCTCGTCGAGAACAGCCGGGCAGGCGGCCTCGAGCATATCGAGCACACGCTCGAATCCCTCGGCGCCACCGTAGTAGGGATCGGGGACGTCTTCGGGCCAGGACGCATCCAAGAACGACGACAGCAAGCGCGTTTCGGCACGTGGTTCGGTCCCAGCCGGCGCGGCGGTGCGGATGTTTCGCAGGTTGTCGTGGTCCATGCCGAGGATCAGGTCGAAGCGCTCGAAGTCCTCGATCGCGAGTTGACGGGCTCGGCTGCTGAGCGTCAGTCCGCGGGCTTCGGCAGCACTCCGCATTCGGGAATCGGCCCGTTCCCCGATGTGCCAGGCGCCGGTACCCGCCGAGTCCACCTCGACAGCATCCTCGAGCCCGGCTTCGCGAACCAAGCTGAGCATGACGCCTTCGGCCGCGGGCGAGCGACAGATGTTTCCCAAGCAGACGAAGAGAACCCGGCACGGAGCCGACGATCGATCGTTCATCCGCTGATGATATTCGCCGGATGCATGGGTGGGTCAGCTTCCTGTAAAAGGCGCCCCAAAGCGGCAACGATCGGCGCCCGGATCACGTCAAAGCTCTCGAACGTCGAGAGACAGCATCGTGCCAAGGAATCGGGCGAAACAACGCACCCCATGATCACCAGCGCCAAACCCCACGCAGCTCGGAAACCTCTTCTCGGGCCAGGAGTATCCCCAAGCATGACACCCCCGGCCACCACCTGCTCGCCTGGCACCCAGTGGACCCGCAACCCGGCTCCCGAGCTTGCCGCACGATCTCTCTCCCCCACGGCAAGTCACCCAGCCCGTGCTTTGCGCACGGGCGCGTTGATCACCGCTGCTGTGATCAATGCGATCTCGATCGGTGCCGGGACGCTCAGGGCTGACGCGTCCGAAACGCCCGACGCGGAGGCCTTTCCGGTAGCCCACTACGAGGTCTCGCTGACCTCCGAAGACATGACGATCGACGCCAAGCTCGACGAGCCCGTGTGGCAAGACGCCATGCGCGCCGAGCTGCGCTACGAGATCCGGCCCGGCGAGAACATCACGCCGCCCGCGCAGACCGAGATGATGGTGACCTATGACCAGCGGAACCTGTACGTCGCCTTTCGCGCGCAGGACCCGAACCCGAGCGCCATCCGCGCGCGCCTGGCCGACCGGGACACTGCCTGGGACGACGACATCGTGGGCATCACCATCGACACGTTCAACGACGAACGGCGGGCATTCGAATTCTGGTCCAATCCACTGGGCGTGCAGATCGACCAGTTCTTCGACGACGTCTCGGGCAACGAGGACAGCTCCTGGGACGCGATCTGGAGCTCGGCGGGTCGCTTGACCGAGACCGGCTTCGTGGTCGAGATGGCCATCCCGTTCTCCTCGCTGCGCTTCCCCAAGGCCGCGGGGCCTCAGACGTGGGGCTTCGAGGGTCTACGCATCTACCCGCGCGACAACACGCACAGCTTCCGTACCCAGAAGCGCGACCGCGATCGTTCGTGCTACGTCTGCCAGCTTTCCAAGATGACCGGTTTCGAGGACATCAGCCCGGGCATGAATCTGGAGCTCAACCCGACGGTGACCGGCAACCGTCTGGACGTCCGGCCCGACCTCGGGGACTCCGAGTTCGAGTCGGGCAGTGTCGACGGCGATGCCGGGCTCACGGTTCGTTGGGGATTCACCCCCAGCCTGACCCTCGACGCGACCATCAATCCGGACTTCTCCCAGGTCGAAGCAGACGTCGCCCAGCTCGATGTGAACAACCAATTCACGCTCTTCTTTCCCGAGCGTCGTCCGTTCTTCCTCGAAGGCGCCGACTTCTTCGAGACCTCCTTCAACGCCGTGCACACGCGACAGATCGCCGATCCCGACGTCGGCGTCAAGCTGACGGGCAAGCAAGGCAAGAACGGCATCGGTGTCTTCTACGCCGACGACACCGTGACCAACCTGCTGATCCCCGGCAGCCAACGTTCTCGCACGGCACGCATCGAAGGTGAAGGCAATCAGGCGAGCGTGCTCCGCTACCGGCGCGACATCGGAGGGCAAAGCGCCCTCGGCATGCTTTTCACCGATCGCCAGGGGGACGACGGCACCTATTCGAACCAGGTCACGGGTATCGACGGCCTCTTCCGCTTCACGGACTCGGACTCGGTCAGCTTCCAATACCTCACCTCCGAGACCGAATATCCGAACGCGCTTGCCCGCGAGCTCGGACAGCCGGAAGGGCGATTCAGCGACGACGCCTACCGCGTGGCCTACCGCCACAACAGTCGCGGCTGGACCAGCTATGCCACCCTCGAGTCGATCGGCACTGACTTCCGCGCCGACCTCGGCTTCATCCCGCGGGGAGATCGTCAATTCTGGGTCGCGGGCCTCGAGCGGAAGTGGTGGGGCGACGAAGACGACCGCTGGACGCGGATGTGGGCGGGCTTCGACTACGACGTGACCGAAGATCAATCCGGCCAGGAGCTCGAGCGCGAAGCAGAAGTTTGGGGCAGCATCTCAGGCCCCATGCAGTCCTTCGCCACCGTCCGCCTCGGGCGGCGCACGCGGTACTTCAACGGCCGCGAGTTTGAGGAGAGCTTCCGTCAGACCTACTTCGAGCTGCAGCCCTCGGCCAACTTCTACTTCGAGATGTTCGCGCGCACGGGCGACACCATCGACTTCGCCAACACCCAGCCCGCCGACCAGCTCCTGCTCGAGCCCGGTATCCGGCTCAATCTGGGGCGACGCGTGGTGCTGCGCCTCAACCACACGTTCAATCGCCTGAAGGTCGACGGCGGCACGCTGTTCACCGCCAACCTCACCGAGCTACGCGCGGTCTACCAATTCAACCGCCGCACCTTCGTGCGCTTGATCAGCCAACTCCTTGATCTCGACCGCGACCCCGGCCTGTTTCGAGACCCGGTCGAAGCGCGTAGCCAGGACCTGCTCAACGAGCTGCTCTTCTCCTACAAGCTCAATCCGCGCACCGTCCTCTTCCTCGGCTACTCCGACAACCACCAGGCCAACGATCGCTTCGACCTCACCCAGACCAACCGCGCCATCTTCATGAAGCTCGGCTATGCCTGGGTGCTGTAGCGACTCGGCCTATGCGTAGAGCGAGGCGATCTCTTCGGCGTAGCGCTGGGTCACGACCCGGCGCTTGACGCTCATCTTGGGGGTGAGCAAGCCGTTGTCGACGGAGAACTCTTCGGGGATGAGGGCGAAGCGGCGAACGCGCTCGTAGCCGCGGAAGTCGTCGCTGTGGGCGTCGATCTCGGCCTCGATCAGCGCGCGGGTCTTGTCATGGGCGAGGATGGACTCGTAGTCGCCACTGAGCCCTTCCTTGGCGGCCCACTTCTCGATCGCGGCACGGTCGGGCACGATCAGGGCGCCGTTGAACGGCTGGTTGGTGCCGTCGATGAAGGCCTGGGCAATGTAGCCGGAGATGTGGAGCATGTCTTCGAGCGGCCCCGGCACCACGTATTTCCCGTTTTGGAGCTTGTACTGCTCCTTGATGCGACCCGTGATGTAGAGGTAGCCGTCTTCGTCGAGCCGGCCGAGATCCCCGGTGTGGAAATGGCCGTCTTCGGTCAGCACTTCGGCGGTGGCTTCGGGCAAGCCGTGATAGCCGATCATGACGTTGGGCCCTTTGACCACCACCTCGCCGTCCGGCGCGTCCGGTCCCGTGTGCGTCTTGTCGATGATGACCTGAACATCGGGAATCGGCTGCCCCACGGAGCCGATCTTGCGCGCACCGGGTCGGTTGGCCGCGGTGATCGGGCTGGTTTCGGTAAGACCGTAGCCCTCACAGACGAAGATGCCGAGGCGGTCGATGAACTGCGCGACCTCGGGCGAGAGCGCCGCACCGCCGGAAAGGGCGAAGCGCAGGCGACCGCCGAAGCGATCCCGGACCTTGGAGAAGACCAGTTTGTCGAGCACCTTGTGCTTGAAGTCGCACCAGCCGGAAGACCGTCCTTCGGCAGCCAAGACTTCGCGCTTCTCGGCGTTGGCCATGGCGGTGTCGAAGAGGGTCTTCTTGAGTCCACCCTCTTCCGCCATGCGCTTCTGCAAACCGTCGTAGATGCGGTTGAAAATCCGCGGCACGGCGAGCAGCACGGTCGGCTTGATCTCGGAGAAGTTCTCGATCAGCTTCTCGACCGACTCGGCCATGGCCATGGCAGCGCCGCGCGTGATCAAGAAATGAAGCTCGCAGGTCTGGCCGAACGAGTGCGCCCAAGGCAGGAAGCAGAGCGAGACGTCGCGCGCATCGATGGGGAAGTAGCGCGACACGCCGTTGATGTTGGACACGATGTTGTTGTGCGAGAGGAGCACGCCCTTGGGTTTGCCCGTCGTGCCCGAGGTGTAGATGAAGCCGCACACCCAGCTCGGATCGATCGCCACGGTCGGTGTCGGATGCTTCTTGCCCAACTCGATCAGGCCGGCAAAGCTGGCCTCGTCCTCGGCCGGCAGGGCCATCGAGAAAACGTGCTCGAGATTCTCGATCTCGGCGGGCCAGCTCTTGATGGTCTCGTAGATGGCGTAGGTCGAGACCAGCACGACCTTGGCACCGCTGTCCTCGACGATGTAGCGCCGGTCTTCGTCGAGCTGATGCTCGTACATCGGACAAAAGCGGGCACCCAAACCATAGGTGGCGTAGGCCGCAACCGCCCACTCCACCCGGTTGCCAGCGATGATCGCCACGGTATCGCCCTGGCCGATGCCGACCTTTGCCAGGCCGCCACGCATCGCGTCGACTTGCCGTGCGAACTCGCCGTAGGTCGTCCATTGCCAGACCCCGTCGGTCTTGGTGCCGAAGAGGTTGGCATCTTTGTGCCTGGCGCTGGACTTGGCCAGAAGGTCGACCAGATCGGAGAACTGCTCGTTTGAACTCATCCTTGCTCCTGCCGTCGAGGATCGTCGGACACCCAGCTCGACAGCGCCGCCTACTCGGCGAAACGTATGCTGGACATGCCGTGGCCGGCCCTATCAGATCATAGTCGACGGACGCCGAGCAGGTACTCGTCCTCTGGGGTGCGCGTCCGGAGGAACACTCGTCCCATCGCGAGGACAGATCGCGTTGGGAAGAGGACGCTGGACACGTCAGGAAGAGGGCGCTGGCTCGGGCGGCGGTGTGCCGTCCGGGGGCTGCGACGGGGCCTCGGCACCAGACGACAAGTCTGGCGGAGCGGCCACGTAAACGTGTCGATCGAGCCCGCGCAGGTACTGAATATCGGGACCCTCGCGACGCGCTGCGCGAAGCTGGTTGAGCTTCGAGTCGAGGTCGTCGATGGCATGAAGCAAGAAGGCTTCGGGCGTGTTGGGGGCGACTGGGCTACCCCATTCGCGGCGCCCTTGGTGAGAGAGAACCAGGTGCTCGAGATGCAGACGCAGCGACTCGGGCACATCGCCCGCAGCATCGCAACAGGCGACGATCTCATCTCGCCCGAGGACCACGTGCCCGACCAGATGGCCACGCAAGGTGTAGTCACTCGACGGCATCGGCTCCAGCTCCTCGAGCTTGCCGATGTCGTGGAAGAGCACCCCGACCAGCACCAAGTCACGGTCGACGTCTGGATAGCGTCCGGTGATGTCGACCGCCAGCTCCGCCATGGTCACCGTGTGTTCGAGCAAGCCGCCGCGGTAAGCATGGTGGATGCTCTTGGCGGCCGCATGCTCGCGGAACCGCTCACCGAAGCGTTCGAGCCCGACCTTGACCACGCGTTGCAAGGCCGGACGCTTGATCTTTGCCGGGAAAATCGCTTCCAGGCGACGCCACAGCGGATCGATGCCTTCGCGCGTGGTCGGCACCAAGAGACCCGGATCGAAACCCTGCTCCTTGTCGCGGTCCTCGACCCGGCGGCAGTGGTCGATATTGAGCTGGAGCTGGTCGCGGTACGAGTGGACCGTCCCCTTGAAGGCGACGAAGTCGCGCGCCGCGTAGTCACCTCGAACCGAGGCGTTCTCGGGCCAAATCTTGCCGCCGATCGTGCCGCTGGCGTCGGCAAGCTCGAGATCGAGGTACTCGCGACCGTTGCGGTCGACCCGGACTTCCTTGCGCGCGAGCAAGGCGAATCCCTGGGCGAAATCGCCCTCTTCCCAAACACTGATCGGCTCGTTATTGCGGACGAATGGCATCGTGATCTCCCTAGCCGACCGATCCGATACCGGGCGGGCGCCGTGAGTATAGAGGATGGCCCGCGCGACGGGCGCCCCGGATCCGTGCATCACGTGGCGTCGGCCGTTGGCGGCAATTGGCAGCCGGGAAGACCCGCCCCATGGCATCCTCTGTGCAACGGGAGAACCCACTATGGAACGACGCTGGACTTCATTCTGCTCGCACGCAGTGCGCCGCCCGCGCTTGATGGCTTCGGCCCTGCTGACCGTGGTTGCCGCGCTGGTCGCGAGCGCGCTCTTCGTCACTGGTCTGACCGCCGCCACCATCGAGCCCGATCTCTACGAGCTTCTCCTGACCTGGCCAGAGGAGCAACGGGCGTTCGTGCTGGATGGCCCGGGCTTCTTGCTCGACAAGAAGACGCAGGACGCGCTCATCGACCACGATCAGATCGGGCGGGCCGCAAAGATCGAGAGCTTCTTTGCCGATCCGATTCCCGAGACCGAGATCAATGAGCTGCGGGTCGGGGTCGAGCGACGGCGGGCGCTGGTGCGCAGCGTGTTCCTCAGCTTTCTCGACGCTCGGGCCCGCCTGCTCTTCGTCCACGGGATGCCGCTGGACCGCACCCTGGTCGACTGCGTGGCAGCCTACAAGCCGATCGAGATCTGGACCTACCCAGATGCCAGCATCGAGGGCGGACGCAAGATCATCCTCTACCGGCCGGCGTCCGACCTTCCCTATGTCGCCTGGCTGCCCAGCGACGGCAAACGGGTGCTCTACAACGACGAGATGGAGTACCTGCTCCAGCAGCTCGAGGAGTACAAGGCGCGCGGCGAGGGGCGTCGCTACGAGCGGCAGATCTGCGACCAGCGTGAAGATGTCGACCTCGCGACCGGCATCGAAGGGCTCTACGGCTTTCAGAAGGATCGCCCGGCCGACGATGACTTCACGCCTTTCTTGATTCCGCCCACGGACCTCGCGGCCTGGGCACGTGAAGCCGCCGCCGACACCACTCCCGTTACCGAGCCGCTGGCAGAAGCGCGGGTCGAGGTGGTTTTCCCCGAGCGCGCGGGGCCACGGATGGAAACCCACCTGACGGTCATTCTGCCCGCGGAAACCGAGATCGGCGTGGTGACCAACGAGCGTGAGCGCCAGGAGATTCGCCTCAACATCGAGGGGCTTCTCGAGCATGAGGGCCGGATTTTCGACCGCTTCCGCATGCGCTTCTTGCTCACGCCCCCAAGCGAACCGGCCGCGATCGCCTTGGTCGCACCTCGCCGGCTACGACCGGGCCAGAGCTTCCTGGCGAGGCTGCGGGTGACGGACGAAGTTTCCGGCCGGTCGGTGCCGATCTCGTTGGGATTTGCGGTACCGAGCCAGCCAACGCCGATCGAGACTGTGGCGCCACCCATCTCGGAGCAGATGATCGTCGCGCTCGGCGACGAGCTCAAGCAGCAGCGCGTCGCGGGTCACGACAGCCTGATCCTGATTCCGCCCGAGACGGACGTGGTCTTTGGCCTCTGGCGGGCCGAGGCGCTGGTGACCGGAGCCGGCATTACCAAGGTCGCGTTCTTCCTGGACGACAAACAGGTGTTCAAGCGTGCCCGCCCGCCGTTCTCCGCCGAGCTGCGCCTGCCCGCCCACCCGGTCGAGCAGGTCGTGCGCGCAGAGGGCTACAGCGCCACCGGCGAGGTGCTCGCCACGGACGAGGTGGTGCTGAACCAACCACGCGGCGCCCTCCAGGTGCGCATCATGGAGCCGCCGCGTGGTGCGCGGCTCTCGGGGACGACCCCGGCGCGGGTCGAGGTCGTGGTGCCGGAAGAGCGGAAGGTCGAACGGGTGAGCTTCAGCGTCAACGAGCAGGAAGCCACCGTGCTCGAGAAACCCCCTTGGCAGACCGAAATCACGGTGCCGCCGTCCTACGCCGGCAGCCAAGACATTCACTATCTGACGGTCACCGCCTACCTGGACGACGGCTCGGTCGCTGAGGACGTCCGTTTTCTCAATCCGCCGGAAGGGATCGAAGAGGTCGACGTGAACCTGGTGGAGCTCTACACCACGGTCAGCGACAAGAGCGGACGACTGGTTCGCGGCCTGGGTCCCGACCGTTTCGCAATCGAGGAAGATGGCCGGCCGCAGACGATCGCCAAGTTCGAGCTGGTCGAGAACCTGCCGCTCACCCTCGGCTTCACCATCGACACCAGCGGCTCGATGTTCGAGTCGATCGAAGAGGCCAAGCGCGCGGCAGAGGGCTTCCTGCGCTCGATCATCACACCGCGCGACATCGCCTTTGCAGTCGCCTTCTCGGATCGTCCGGAGCTGATCATGCCGCGCACCTCGGACGTCGGTGCAATCGCCGAGCGGCTCCAGAACCTGCTGCCGAACGGCTCGACCGCGCTGCACGATGCCGTGGTGACCAGCTTGTACTACTTCCGCGGGATCCGCGGGCGACGTGCCCTGGTGGTGCTGTCCGACGGTGAGGACACGACCTCCACGATCACCTTCCCCGAGACACTCGAATACGCCAGGCGCTCCGGCGTCTCGATCTACACGATCGGTTTGCGCATCGGAAGAGCCCAGATCGGCGTGCGCAAAAAGCTCGAATCCCTCGCCGGGGAGACCGGCGGCCGCACCTTCTACATCAAGGAGGCCAGCGAGCTGAACACGGTCTACAGCGACATCGAGGAGGAGCTGCGCAGCCAGTACCTCGTGGCCTACAACTCCGATCAGCCTGCCGAGCGGGGTACCTACCGCGAAGTATCGATCGAGGTACGCGACAACAACGACCGCAAGCTGGAAGCCCGGACCATCCGTGGCTACTATCAGTAGTGGCGACGACCAGTCGACGTTCGGATCGCCGGTGCTGCTCTCCGTGCCTCCCGGTGGAGGGCAGCGCGAGGTTCGTCCATGTACGCATACGAGCCATTGCGCGCTACCATGGGGTCATGCGTGGCTTGACCCTCTCCCTGTCGCTCGTCTGCGCGCTCGCGCTGCCCGTTTTCCCGTTGCTGTTCGCTCCCACCGCGGCCGTGGCCGAGGAGGGAGCCGTCTTCGAGCTGAGCCAGCTCAATGGCGTCTGGGTCGACATGGTCGCCGATCTGGCACCCATCAAGCGCGGCCCGATGACCGTGACTGTCAGCTCGCCGCATCACCGTGTGGCCGTCCACCGCAACCAAGTGCGCCTCGTCCCGCAAGGTGATGGCGAGGTTGCAGCCTTTTTCGAAGTCGAGTTCGAAGGTGAGGGCGAGCTGATCGCCGATCTTCAGGCCGGCGTCAAGACCCGCGTCGAAGACGAGGTCACGGTTCCGCGCCAAACCCTCGACCTCGAAGGCGTCGTTCGACTCGAGGCCGAGCCTGACGGTATCCGCATCACCTTCGTGGAGATGCCAGAAGCCGTCGAGATCCGAATCGAGTCCCGGTTGCTGGGTCAGCTGGTCAGCGCCTGCACTGGATTCGGCAGCTTCCTGGGCATCGACTGCGACGCGTTTGCCCGCGATCTCGAGTCGCAACGAATTCCGATCCCGCCGGCTGGTGAGAGCGTCTTGCTGCCCAACGAGTACATCACCGAGGCGGAACGGGCGATCTTCGAGCGCCTCGCTGGCTCCTGAAGCCGAGCGGGCTCCGGCCCCCCAGTCCGCCAGCCCGCATCGGAAGGGAATCCGCGGGACTCGCCCGACGTTGCTATCATGTCGGACCCCCGGTCATGGCTGTGAGCCGCCCGGGTCCAAACATTGAAGGTTCGCCCACGGACCGGCTCCGGAGCGTCGCACACCAGCAACATCCTTGCGGCGAGCGCAGCGGGGCACCACGTGGCAAGGAATCCATGCGTTGCCCGTCTGGCGGTCAGCCCCCGACGCCGCGAAGAACGAGCGGCCGAGCCAGACCGAAACCCGAGAAAGGAACATGACAGCAATGAAGCGTCGGCTGAACAACAGCCTCTACTACTTCACGGTCGAGGACGAGAGCTTGCTCGCCGAGACCTTCCCCCGCATCGACCGCGAGTCCTACGCCATCTCCTACAAGGTGGCGGGTACCGATGACGTCTTCATCACGACGGCAGAGTCGCGCGACGCCATGGACCGCAGCGACGTCCCCTACAACGCCCTCGCCGAAGAAGATGGCAACCAGATCGGTCTCTACCACTCAGCCCAGTCACGGGAAGAGCTCGGCGATTTCGATGACGCGCTCAAGGCCCTGACCGTGGCCTACCGGTGCATCGGAGCGGTCTGTGTAGGGACCAATGGCGAATCGTCGCTGGATTTGTCCGACGGCGTCGAGTACTACAGCTACTTCATCGCCCCCGCGGGTCACACCTTCATTTGGCGAATCTTCGAGAATCGGCAATCGGCAATCGACTACATGGCCGAACGCTACGCCGACGATCCCGAGGCTCAGGAGTGGGCCCAGGCACTGCCGCTCGAGAGCGCTGCGGAGCTGGCCGACTATCACTGATCGATACCGCCCGAGCCTGTTCAGCGACGAGCCGACGTATTCGGTCTCCCAACTCGGTGGCGAGCTGCGGGACATGCTCGTCGAGGTCTATCGCTCCCTCTGGGTGGTGGGCGAGGTCCAGCGCGCCCGCGCGACCCAGCGCGGCCACCTGTACTTCGAGCTGGTCGAGAAGGGCGATGGCGACACCGTCGTCGGCAAGATCGACGCCGTTCTCTGGCGGACCGACCATACCCGCGTTGCACGGGCGCTCCGCAAGGAGGGACAACAGATCGAAGCCGGGCAGCAGATCCGCTGCCGGGGTCAGATCGACTACTACCCGCCCGCGGGCCGACTGCAGCTCGTGGTTCGCGAGGTGGATCCGCTGTTCTCGCTCGGGCTCCTGGAGCGGCGCCGGCGCGAGACCCTCGCGCAGCTCGAGTCCGCTGGCCTGCTCGAGCGAAACAGCGCCCTCTCTCTGCCTGACTTGCCGCTGAGCCTGCTGCTGATCACGTCCGCGGGGTCGGCCGCCTACCATGACTTCTTGGCCGGGCTGGCGGCGAGCGACTACGGCTTTCGCGTCCAGGTCGCCTCCTGCGCCGTGCAGGGTGCGAACGCCGAGCGTGAGTTGAGCCGTGCGCTCGGATCCGTGGCCGCGGGCCCGGACGCTGCCACCCATCTCGATGCAGTCGTCGTGATCCGCGGTGGTGGATCGCGCTCTGATCTGGCGGCGTTCGACAGCCGTGAAGTCGCCGAAGCCGTGGCCCGCTGTCCGCTGCCTGTGCTCACCGGCCTCGGGCACGAGATCGACCACTCCGTCGCAGACGTTGCCGCGCACCAGGCCTTCAAGACACCCAGTGCGGTGGCGACCTTCCTGGTTGACCGCATCGCGCACGCGGAGACTACGGTGGGCGAGCTGGGGTCACAGCTCGTCTACACCGCCGGGAACCGTCTCGAGGCCGCGCGGCGGACGCTCGACCACGCCGCCACCACGGCGCGTCTCGCCCAGAAACAAGTACGGGCCGCCTCCGAGAAGCTCGAATCCAGCGCCCGGCGAGCGCAACAAGCAGCGAGCCGACGCATCTCCGGCGGCCGAAGCGCGATCGCGTCCACCGCGCGGCAGATGACCGTGTCCGCCAGCCGCACGCTCGTGCGACGGGCACAGCTTGCACCGCGCACAGTGGAACGCATCTCCGAGCGCGCTCGCGCCCGGCTGGCGCTCGCCAGTGCAGTCGTGGACGGCCACCAGCGCCTGTTCGCCGAGCTCTCTCCCGCGCGGGTCTTGGCCCGAGGATTCAGCATCACACGACAAGCGGATGGCAGCTTGCTGCGCCACGCCGCTGCGGCCACCGCTGGCGCCGAGCTGGCAACCGAAGTCGCCGACGGCGTGGTACGAAGCCAGGTCGTGGCATCATCCAATTCTCCCATCCATGAGGCGCCCGACCGGAACACGACGGACGAAGATGCACGGCGCCAGACCATGAGTGAGCCAGACCCATGAGTGACAAGGAACCGGAGGCGCCGACCTTCACCGAAGCGCTGCAGGAGCTCGAGAGTATTCTCGAACGCATCGACAACGACGACACCGACATCGACCAGCTCGGCGACGAGTTGCGCCGTGCGACCGAGCTACTCGAGCTATGCCGAGGCAAAATTCGCAAGGCCGAGTTGGAGGTCAGCCAGATCGTCGATCGCCTTGGTGACGAAGAAAGTTGACCGAATCCGTATCCATTGGTCTCAGTCTTGCGTATACAGACGTGAGAGCACAGAGCTTGGGGATGAATCGCAGGAAGTGTCCCAGCCGGGTGACACCTCTGGCACCTACAGAGGTCACCTAGCCACCACGACCGACCCATCCCCCGGCCGTAGCCGAGATGACCGGCAGTTTTAGGACGGCGGTAGGAGATGATCGACATGAACCAGCGCTCCCATTCCCACGATTCCGTTCTCGGTTCTGAGACCCGTGGCCTATGGCGGTACTACAGCGTCGTTCTGGGGATTGGCGTCGTACTCTTCTTGCTGGTCATTCCTGTCGCACAGGGCGGCCAACATGGCGGTGCAAGCCTTCTCGGCACCATCACCGACAGCAGCCACGATGGTGTCGGCGAGTTGCAGGTCATGCTTCGCAGCGGCACATCCCTTCAGGTGACGAGCACCGACGAGCGCGGGCGTTTCGAGTTCTTGGAGCTCGAGCCGGGAAGCTACACCCTGGAGGTCACCGGCACTGGCTACCAGGAAGCCTACGACCCGAACGTCTACATCCGCCGCGGTCGCTCCACGACCATCCGCATGAAGGTCGCCGAGGCGTCGAGCATTCGCGTCATCCCAGGCCCGAGCGACCAGCTCTTCTTCGCCGCCCGCCCCGGATCGATCGTCGACCACCCTTGAGAGGGTAACGCGGGCTGCAATCCCCTGTAGCATGGGGACGTGAGCCCGCTGACCACACACCCCCTACCCCGTCACGAAGGGTCCCGTTCCGAAGGGCGCCGGCGTGAGCCTTTCGACCAGCGCCGCTGGCGCTGGGGCTTGTTCGTCAGCGGCTGGATGGGCCTGGGCCTGCTGAGCGCGGCGCCCCTCTACCTCAACCTGACCGTCCATCACGGACCGGACAGGGAGCACTTCCCGTGGCTGCTGCTGCTCTCCCAGATGCTCGACTGGTATCTCTGGCTGCTGGTGCTACCGCTGATCTGGTGGATTGCGAGCCGATTTCCCTTCGACCGGCGACGTTTTTTGTCATGGCTGGTGATCAACATTGTGCTCGGCATTGCCGTGGCCTCGCTGTACGGGCTCTTGAGCCTGACCAAGAACACCGTCATTACCAATTTCGGCGTCGAGGACTTTTTCTCGCTCGGCGGCCTGGAGCGGTGGCCGACCTACCTGCTCGCTTCGATCGGAAACTTCCTGATCGTCTACTTCGCGATCGTCGCCGGCATGCACGCCGTGCGCTACTACCAGAAGTACCACGGGCGTGAGCTCAAGACTTCTCAGCTCAAGATGCAGCTTGCCGAGGCCAAGCTCGAAGCGCTCCGCATGCAGCTCCATCCCCACTTCCTGTTCAACGCCCTGAACGCGATCTCTTCGCTGATGCGCAGCGACCCTGACGCTGCCGACGGCATGATCAGCCGGCTCTCCGACCTGCTCCGGCTGTCCTTGGATCACGACGACCGTCACGTCATCCCGCTGCGCGAGGAGCTGGCCTTTCTCGATCGCTACGTTGGGATCGAGCTGGTGCGTTTCCGTGACCGTCTGATCGTCGACATCGAAGTGGCGCCCGATTGCCTCGACGCCCAGGTTCCGAAGCTGATTCTCCAACCCTTGGTCGAGAACGCGATCCGCCACGGCATCGCCCACAGCGCCTCGGGCGGCCGCGTGGTCGTGCATGGCCACAAAGACGGCGAACGGCTGCGGCTCCGCGTGGTCGACGACGGTCCGGGTTTGCAGGCCAAGAGCCTGCCCTTGCGCGAAGGCGTAGGCTTGTCGAATACGCGGGCGCGCCTCGTCCAGCTCTACGGCCCCGATCACCGCTTCGCGCCCGGCAACGCAGAAGACGGCGGCTTCGAAGTCATGCTCGAGATCCCGTTCGAGCGCGAAGGTCGGATCCTCTCGGGGGTCTTCCAGCGCCCGACCGCAGCCTGACCCGGGGGCTCATGAATTCCTCGGGTTGAACCCGAAAGGACTCGTTTTGGTCACCGATGCCGAGCCGTTGGCCCCAGAAGCCTGTTTGTCGGATGCCAGGCCCCGTACTCTCATCGTGGACATGGCAACGCCGATCGTCGGTCACGCCATTCCCAACCGGCATCATCAAGGCGGGAACCGATGCCGGGGGCGGCAGGGCCGAGTGATTTCCTCTTGGTCTTTACTTCAACGGTCCGGCCGCCCATCGTTCTCCTTCTCGAGACCTTCTCCGGGCGCCGCTCTCACGGCGCCCTTTTTGTTGCCCGGCTCGGTGCCTCTCGGCCGACGCAGCGGCTCATACCCACCAGAGCCAGCAGCACCTGTACTCAGAAAGTAGGATCACCGCGTGATGAATTCTGTCGCGCAAATCGATGGTGGCAGCCTGGTCGCGTTCCTCGTTGGCCTCGCGATCGGCGGCTTGGCTGTCTTGGCCTGGCGGCTGAAGGATAGTGCTCGGTTCCGGGAGGAACGCGCCCGGCTCGTGGAGCGGCTCAACCAGTTCGAGCGGGAAGCTGAGTCGGCGGCGCTCCTGCGGGAGGAGCACGATCAGCTGCGCGTGCGGGCTGGCCAGCTCGAGGCGGAAAGAGAGGCGAATCACGGCCGCCTCGCCTGGATCCACACGGCCGACGAACAGCTGCGCGCCAGCTTCGATGCAGCGGCCAGCCGCGCCCTCGAAAAGAACGCGGATCAGCTGCTCGCCCGCTCCGAACGCCAGCTCGGACGGCTCGCCGATCAGGTCGCGGACCGCCTCGGCACGCTCGAGGAGGCGCTTCGCACCATCGAGCAGGCCCGCACAGATGCCTATTCTGGCCTGCGCCAGGAAATCTCTTTGCTCCGCGACGCACATGGCGAGCTTCGTGATTCGGCTTCGGGCCTACGCAATGCCCTCGCCTCGCCCAACGTCCGAGGACGCTGGGGAGAAGCCCATCTCCAGCGCGTCGTCGAGCTGGCAGGTATGGTGGAACATGTCGACTTTTCCACGCAGCCAACGATGGGCGGCCAGCGGCCCGACATGGTGATCCACATGCCGCATGGCGGCGGCTTACCCGTCGACGCCAAGACCCCACTCGAGGCCTATCTGAAAGCCACCGAGGCGACGGATGAGAGCACCCGGCGCGCGCGAATCGAAGACCATACACGGGCGGTACGCCAGCGAATCGCCGAGTTGGCGGCCCGCAGCTACTGGAAGCAGTTCGACCAGGCGCCCGAAGCAGTCGTCATGTACGTGCCCAACGAGTCGGCCTTGGCGGCAGCGTTCGCCCACGATCCGGCGCTGCTCGAGCATGCTTTCGCACAGCGCGTGCTTCCAGCCACACCAGTCACCCTGCTCGCACTGCTCAAGACCGTGGCGTTCGGCTGGCAGCAGCAGCGCATTGCGGAGAGCGCGCGCGCCATCGCGACGGCAGGCCGGGCGCTGCACGATCGCCTCGACTCCTTCGTCGGCCACCTATCGAGAACAGGCCGAGGTCTCGACCAGGCGGTCCAAGCCTACAACCAGGCGATCGGATCCCTCGAAAGTCGCGTCATGCCGGCTGCACGGCGCCTCCAGGAGACTGGCTCCTTCAGCGCCAGCGGAGCCGGCTCGGGCCCCAACAAGGGGAGCCCTGTCGCGCGTGCTGTGCGCCAGCCAGCAGAGGCTTCCGGAACCGACGAATCGAATCACGCCTCAGGAGACGATCGCGAGGCAACTCGCAGTACGTAGACCACCAACAGGAGAGGGATGAGCAGCAAGGGCAACAGCATCATCAACTGTGTGGTGCTCGCGAGATGATCGAAGCCGCCGCTCTGGAAATAGAGAACCGCGATCAGCGCCAGCGCGACGAGAATCAGCTCGAGCGCAGCTGAACGGCTTCGCTCCTGCGTAGCCGAGGGTGTCGTCGGCTCGGTGCGTGGAGCAACGGGCTCGGCGGCCAAATCAGCGCGGGTCGCAGACCAGTGTCTGTGGGCAATCACAGCAGCCATCACGAGCACGGGATAGAAGACCGTCATGCTGTGGCTCCAGATCGCCGGCGCCGTCGCCACCACGCCGCCCGCCACGATCACCACAACCGCGCTGTGGCTGGTGCCGCGCCGCCACATCAGCAGCATCAACAGGGCGGTGAGCGCGGCAAAAATCGTCGCCCGACCGAACGGGAGTCCCAGCAGCTGCAGCACCCTGTAGCTCGAGAGGATTCGCCCCTGCACCAGAGTCGACAGGTGTTGGGAGAGCAGCGCCCCCAACTCATCGAGAAAGGGCAGGGACAAGAGGGCCGCGGTCGCCCCCGCCACGACTGCCGCGAGACGTCCATTTCGCGCCGTTTGGGCGCCGGGCGGGTGCGCAAAGAGCAAAGCAATGGCGACGGGCGCCACGGGTTTGAGCACGACGCTCAGCCCGAGCAGCACGCCGCTCACGATAGGTCGGTACGGGAATAGACAGACCCCCGCCAGTACCAGGGACACAATCGCGAAGGAGATGTTGCCGACCTTGAAGCCGAAGAAGACACCGACCGGCGTGACCACAAGGAGCGCGGCAGCCACGAGCCGGACGAGAAAGCCACGCGCTGGGTCTCGGCGAGGCTCCGGGATCCACCCAGCAGCCAGCCAGGCGATCCAGACCAGGCCGATGAGATTGAGCCCGCGAAAGAGCAGGCGTTCGGGGCCTTCGCCGATCAAGGCGAGCAACCACGCGCCACCATGAGCGAAGATCGGTGGGTAGTAAAAGCCCGGATGCGAGTATGGCGAACGCCCCGCCTGAAGCTCTCGAAAGCCATCCTGATAGATGGACTCGTCGATCCAAGCCTCCGGGTAGACCAGTAGATCGGCGTACCGCACGACGGCGAGCAGCACGAGGGCGACGAGCGCACCGGCATGCCAGGAGAGGGGTGTGGCCCGCCAGGAAACAAAGGCATGATCGAGGACCGAAGCGCTAGAGGGGTTCTGGCGCGGACGAGGGTCGGTTTCGGGTGTGTGTGGGGCGGACAAGAGCGACCTCGCGGTGACGATAGGGAAACGTTCGGGAACTCGTCGGATCTTACCGACTAGCCCGGCTTGCTCACCGGAGTCGTCGCGAATCCAACCGATTTTCGGTGAGATGGGCGGGAGCGAAGGCATCGAGATCGGGACGCAAATCTCGTTGATTTACGGACCTTGGAGTCCGTATTCAACCGACGCGGTAGAGTTATTGGATGATGCAAAAAAGCGGCTGGGTGTCCAGCCCACCACCGGAAGCCGAACAGGCGAGGCTCGTGGTCTACGTCAATCCGACCGCGGCGGGGGGGCGTGCAGGCCGCGTCTGGCAACAGGTGCTGCGCAGTCACCCAAGCATCACGCATGCCCGAATCGTGATGCCTTCCGATGCGGAATCTGCCGAAGGCGCCCTCGATCGTTCGCTTACCGACGATGTCGAGCGGGTGGTCGCGGTCGGCGGCGACGGGACGGCCCACCTGGTCGCCAACCGACTCCTGGCTTCGAGCATCGGCACACGCGCGGCTTTCGGCCTGGTCCCTGCCGGGACCGGAAGTGACTTTGCACGCGCTCTGGGCATTCCGACCGAACCCCACGATGCGCTCTCCCATGCCCTGACCGCGTCACCGCGCACGATTGATGTCATCGGCGTGACGGGGGAACAAGCGCCCCCTCGATTTGTCATCAATATCGCTTCGATCGGAATGTCCGGTGCCGTCGGCCAGGCCGTCAACGCCGTCTCCCGACGCAGCGCTCTGACCTATCTATGGGTGACGATCCGGACATTGCTGCGCTATCGACCCCACGCTTGGCGCCTCTGGCTCGACGATCGTCTGGTTCATGACGGACCGCTCTTCGTCGCCGCCTTTGCCAACGGTCCGATGTTCGGCGGCGGCATGCGTGTCGCGCCCGATGCGGTGGTTGATGATGGGTTGGCGGACCTCGTCGTCGTCCCGCCTGTGCCGCGTTGGACCTTGCCGATGCGACTTCCCCAGTTCCTTCGCGGCAGTCATGTTCGGCTGCCGTTTGTTCACGTTTTCCGCGGCCGAGCGCTGCGGGTCGAGCCACGCATTCCTGCCGCTCGAGACCGGCCGGAGGATTCCCGCCATGACTGCAACGAACTCCGCAACGCCAGGCCGCCTTTCGATCTCGATGGCGAGTCCTTGTTCGCCCCGAGCGCCACCTTTTTGCTTCACCGCAACGCCTTGTTGGTTGCCGCCTGAGAGGCAAAATCAGGGTGCGTTTGCGGCCAAACTCTTCAATACCTGCATTTCAACTGTAGTTTTTGACTGCACTGGAACGCTACGCTGAGCAAGATGGAATCTGAATCCGCGCTGACCCTACAGCGCTTTTGACGGGACACACCCACCAGGAGAAGGAAGAGACATGCACAAGAATAGCCTGATCGTTTTGATGGCCGCCGCCCTGTTCCTCGCGACCTCCACCCCCATCATGGCCGCCGAGCCCACCATCCCCTCACCGGCAGGGGCACTCGAGCGTGTTATCTCGTTCTTTGACGGAATGTGGAAGCAGATTCAGGAGAGCGTGTGCCTCACAGACTGTGATCGCGCTGCAGCCCAAGCCACGGGTCAAGTCGAAAGTGACGCGTCCCAGCCGTCGACGGCGATCAATCCCCCGAACGGTATCGTCGCCGGCGCCGACATCTTCGGCTGACTCGGAATCCGCGCCCCTTGACGGTGTCGGACAGCATCACATTGAGTCGCCAGCGGCTGGCTGGCGAAACGACTGAGGGACGACGTGCCCCGCTACATCGTGATGTCAGGACGAACCGGAAGCAAGACGCAGGCACACGCTGCAAACAGCGACCGGACGCTCGTTTGCAACCGTGCTGCCTCGTAAGCGCGCGCTGACAACGATCGACGCGCCAAGCTGCCTCTCCCCTGGGACAAACCGAACGGAGCGGCAGCTTGGAGCGGTCGCTGTCGATCAGGGCATTCGCCCTTGCGGCAACATGTCTCGGCGGATCGAGGGGCTCGCCCTACGTTCCGGGGTGGACCTCATTCTGGAGAGGCTACTTGCTGTGCTGTACCGAAAAGAAGTTCTTGGAACGGTCGAGGCGGGTCCGTAGGTCACGCAACGCTTCTGTCTCAATCACCTGCTTGGCCACGATCTCGTGCAGGACGCGAACTGCGCGCATGGCCTCGCGGTGGGCACCAAAACCCTGCAGCAGTGGGAGGGCATGCGAGCATGCCTTCAAGGACTGGTGCGTGCTGCCGCACTCGGCATAGAGGACCGCCAAGTCGAGCGTGATCAACGCCACGCTGAAGCTCTCGCCGGCGGCCATGAACTCGTCGAGCAACTCTCTCAACACCGCTTCGGCGTCACCGTACGACGCCAATGCGAGGCTGATCAGCCCCTCGAGCCAACGGTGGTGACGCAACGGATAGCCACCTCCGATCTCGACGGCAAGCCTTCTTCCCGCAGGCAATAGGGCCATCGCATCCTGTGTCCGGTCGACCTGCAGGTAGGCGCCAATCAACCGTTGGTAGGCGATGAATTCCAAGTAGGTATGCGGCTCGCGCGTCAGGGTCCACAGCGCCGATGTTGCGGCCTGGATGGTCTCTTCGGGACGGCCGAGGTCCAGTGCCAGCGTCGCGCGCTGGGTGAGGAGCCTGGCGGACTGCGCGGGTAAGCGGAGGCCTTCGATCCGTACTTCGGCACGCTCGACGGCGTCGAGCGCCTGGTCCAGCTGGCCTTGGAAGTACCGGAGCGTGCTCAAGAGCTCGAGAACCTCGGCAGCGCTCTCACCAGGGGCATCTGCGGGAAGGGTTCGGCAGGCAACTGTCATCGCCTTGTCGGCTTCGACCAGGTCCGCGGCCAAACGATGGGCATTCGCCAACCATGCCCAGGCGCGGGCGCGGAGTACCGCCAGCTCAGCTGGATCTGCGTCATCGAGCGCGCGGCCGCCTGGGTAGAGGCACTCGACCGCGAGTTGGGCGATGTGCACACCGTGCGGGCGATTGTCTCGACCTTCCGTGCGGCTCTTCTCGAACAACAGCTCTGCAAGGTCGGCACGAAGCCGCCTCAGCGAGCGGACGCGCTTGCGCTGCGCCCGCGGATCGAGGCTACGAATCGTGGCCCACAAAGCCTCGGCATCTTCGTTGCCAGCCCCCGTCGGGTCACTGCACGCTGCGTGTTCGTGGCCTTCGCGGGCAACGGCGGTGAGACCAGCGATCAACGCCTCGGTCTCATCCGTGCTCGCACGCCCGCGCAGAGCGCGCTGAACCGCCTCGGGTCTCAGCCCTTCAGCCGCCGCGGACTCGGAGCCGGCCTGCGAGCGTTGACGAAACTCACGCGGAGCCTCCCCCCGCCAGCGACGAAAGGCGCGGTAGAAGACCGCCTCACTCGAGAATCCGACCAGCTCACCGATCTGGTGAACGGGGAGGGCCGTGTCCATCAGGAGCCGCTCGGCTGTCTCCAGGCGGCGCGCCTCGATGTAGGGGCGCGGCGGCATGCCGATCGCACGCCCAAAGGCGGTCGATACGGAATTATCGCGCACACCGCAAGCTCGTTTCAGCGCCTGGACATTGAGTCCAGACGAGAACAGATTCTGTCGGATATGCGACAACAGCGGCCGGAGCTTCGTCTGCGCGGCGCCGTGATCCCGGTCGATCTTCTCGAAGCTCAATCGTGCAGCTGCCGCACGAAGCTCGAGCGCATTCGGAAATACCCGTGTCCCTGCCACGATGACACCCTCGAAATCAGAACTACTTGTCGCCGGCAACCCGGCGGCTTGACTCGCGCTACCACCTTACCACCTTGGACGCCGACCATGGCAAGCGAGGCAAAAGCCGTGTGGAGCGGAGGTACCATCAACAGACGATGCCGAGGCCCACGCGAAGGATCTCAGCGACTGGCTGCCTCCAACACACGGACGTGGCACGATAGAGCCCATGGCGAAGGAAGATTACGACGATCGAGAGCTGGTACGCCTCATGTTACGAGGCGATGAAGCTGCATTTGCGCAGTTCTTCGACCGCCAATTCCCGGCACTTTTCCGTTTCGCGATGAGCCGTCTCGGCTACGACGCAGACCTAGCAGAGGATGTCGTGCAAGCAACACTGATCCAAGCCACCCGCAAGCTCGCCACCTTTCGTGGCGAAGCAGCCTTGTTTACGTGGCTTTGCACGTTCTGCCGACACGAGATCAGCGCAGTCTTCCGCCGACGGAAGAAGCACCAACTCGAGATCACGGGCGAATCAGACGCATTGGAGGCCGCGCTGGCCTCTCTGGCCGCTCCGGACAGTGATCAGCCTGACGCTGCATTACGGCACGACGATCTCCGTTCGCGGGTGCGTGCCGCACTCGACCGGCTCCCGAGCCACTACGGCCGAGCCTTGGCTTGGAAGTACCTGGAAGATTTGCCGGTCCGTGAGATCGCAGCCCGCCTGGACATCGGAGCCAAGGCTGCCGAGTCATTGCTTACACGCGCGCGCCAGGCATTCCGTACGATGTTTTCACGGGACGAAGGGGCTCTGGACGACCCAAAGCTCAGCAACGACGTACGCCCCTTGACCGGAAATGGTTGACCGGAAGCAGATATCGGAAACGAATTGATCGATTTAGCAAGTGAATTGACGATACATTTGGAAAGAGACCATGGACCATCAACAATCACCCGAGCGCCCCGACCCCCACGCGGTCGACCCGGTCGCGATGCTCTTGCGTGCAACGCGTGACGAGCCCGACGCGCGACGACGGGAGCGAGTCAGAGCGAGCGTTCACGCCGCCTGGCACGAGTCGCTGGCGGAGAGGCGCGGGCAGCACCGCTATCCAATCCTGGCCCTCGCTGCCGGCATCACGATCGCGGTCCTCGCGGCCTGGCTGCTCCTGAGCCGGACGGGATCGACCGAAACACACATCACCCCGACCACGGTCGCCACCGTAACCACGGTCGAAGGCCAAGTCCTCAACCTTGGCGCAGCCGAGAACTCCGTAGCCCGCGTGCTGAACGCTGGTGACACCATCCGCTCGGACGAACGTATTCAGACCGGTCAGGGGCGCGTAGGACTACGGCTCGAGGATGGGGTCAGCGTCGTACGCGGTATCGAAGTTCGCCTCGACACCAAGACTGAATTGCGCATCGCCGGTCTCGACACGGTCACGCTCGCGCGCGGCGCGCTGTATGTCGACACTGATGGCGCAGAGATTCCAGCGACACCCCATGCCCTGGCAGTCGTGACGCCATTCGGCACAGCGCGAGACATCGGAACACGGTTCACCGTGCGCCTCGAGGAGCAGAGCCTGCGGGTTGCGGTTCGCGACGGCGAGGTCGAGGTCGAGCACGGTACCGATCTCCACCGCGCGCCCGGCGGAACCGCCCTGGTACTCGATCCCGAAGGTGGGACGACCCGCAGCCCGATCGAGCCCTACGACCCGACCTGGGCGTGGACAACGCGTATCGGACCGGGCTTCGAGCTGGATGGCGCCTCTCTGGCAGAGTTCCTCGACTGGCTGTCACACGAGAGCGGCTGGACCGTGAGCTACGGCAGCCAGGATCTCGCCGGCCAAGCCAGAAGCTGGGAGCTGAACGGACCACCCATCCAAGGGATGGAGCTCGAAGAAGCCCTGGCCATGGTGATGCGTACCAACGCACTCGACTTCGAGCTCGACCACGGCATGGTCACCATCCTCGGCGACAGCGAGGATGGTGACCTAGAAGACACGCGGAACAACAGGGTGGGCAGCGCCAGCGGCTGATCACTGACCACATCGCTGGCACGGAGGCAACAGCATGAATGACAACGACTCCAGGACTGTCCTCCTTCCCATCGGCCACGGCGCCCGTTTGCTCGCTGCCGTGGCTCTGCTGCTGGCAACTAC
>CALFAM010000127.1 GCA_937948815.1 uncultured bacterium | reverse complement strand
AGCAATCGCAATGGCGATCGCGGCGTTGCGCTGGTGACCATCATCCATGATCGAACGCGGCCGCTGATCGATGCTTCGGCGGATCCTGACGCCAACTCGGCGGGGTGGCACAGCCGTGATGTGCTGGTGAGCTTTGCGTGCACGGATGCCGGTTCGGGGATCGCCAGCTGTCCGGCACCCGTGACGGTGTCGGGCGATGGCGCTGGGCAGCTGGTCTCGGGTGTGGCGACCGACCGTGCCGGCAACACAGCGCGTGCGTCGCTGGTGCTCGATATCGACGCCACGACGCCGATGGTAGCCGCGACGGTCGAACCATCTGCCAACACCGCGGGCTGGCACCGTGCGCCCGCGACAGTGCGTTTCGACTGCGACGATGCCCTCTCCGGCATCGCAACGTGCACGGAACCGCAGATCGTGACCCGTGGAGGCGCTGGCCAGGCGGTGCTTGGTGAGGCGCGCGATGCGGCGGGCAATTCGGCGGAAGCCGTGCTGGCTATCAGCCTCGATCTTGGCGCTCCGCAGGTCGATGCCTTGCTGACACCGGCCGCGAATCCGTTGGGTTGGCACCGCACCCCTGTGACGGTCGAGTTCAGGTGCCTCGACTCCGTGTCCGGAATCGCCAGCTGCCCGCCGCCGCTCGTCGTCGCCAATGAGGGGGCTGGGTTGCCGTTTCGTGGAATCGCCATCGATCGCGCTGATCACCGCGCCGTCGCGGAAGGAACGATCGATCTCGATCTCACGCCGCCCGGTATCGAGGTGGTGGTCACCCCTCCGGCCAACGATGCGGGATGGCACGACGCGCCACCGACCGTCAGCTTTGTGTGTTCAGACGCGCTTTCCGGGCTGGCACAATGCTCTGGTCCACGCACTGTCCATGGCGAAGGCGCAGGACAGACCATCGCTGGCGCGGCGGTCGATCTGGCCGGCAATAGCGCGGAGGTCTCGATCGATCTATCCGTCGATCGCAGCCCGCCCTTGATCGACCCAGCGCGGTTGGCACCGCCACAGTGTCCGTCGACCTCGACAGATCAGACTCCGCGGGTCGAAGCCTGCTTCACAGATGCCGTCTCGGAGGTAGATGCCGCCAGCGTGAATCTCACGGTCGACGGCCTCGACCGCAGCACAGACGCGACGGTTGCCGATGGCTGCGTGATCTGGGAATCCGAAATCGCCCTCTCGGCGGGGGAGCACGAGGCCGTGGTCACCGTCGCGGACCTGGCCGGGAATGTCGAATCGCGCGCCTGGTGCTTCGCGATCGAAGCGCCTGAAGTCTCCGTCTCGATCGAAGCGCCGGCCTCCGATCTCGCGACCGCAGAGGACGCCGTCGACGTGGTCGGCACTGTTGGCGACGATGTTACGACGGTGTTCGTCAACGGGGTGGAGGCGCAACGCAGCGGCACCAGCTTCCAAGCGTCGGTCGCGCTCAGCGAAGGCCGCAATGTGATTACGGCGATCGCGACGGCAACACACGGTGGCACGGGGACCGCGAGCGTGACAGCTTTTCGTGACACGACCGCGCCGCGTATCGCGATCGAAACGCCTCGAACGGGCGCCGTGCTGACATCCATGCAGGTCGACGTGGCGGGCCAGGTCAACGATCTGGTCACCGGCACGACAATCAATGCTGACGACTGCCACGTCGAAGTGAATGGCATCCCAGCAACGGTCGAGAATCGGAGCTTCCTGGTACCGAATCTCCTGCTGAATCGAGGCACCAACATCCTGACCGCAACGGCGACGGACCGCGTCGGCAACAGCACGACCGCTTCGATCGAAGTGCAGGTCGTCGATCGTGCGGAGCAGCGATTGGTCCTGCGCGCGGGCAGCGGCCAGGTCGGAACGGTCGGTACGCTATTGGAGCGGGAGCTGGTGGTGGCACTGGAGGACGCCGCGGGTCGACCTGTTGCCGATCGGCCGGTCCTTTTCGAGGTCGTTCGCGGTGGCGGCAGCCTGTCGACGGCAGATGCCGACAGCCAGGTACTGACCGTCCGCACGGACGCGCTCGGCCAGGCGCGGGTGCGTCATCGTTTGGGGCGTCGGGCCGGGGTCGGCAATCACCGGGTGCGCGCCACCGCGCCAGGTTTCGCCGGGGAAATCGAGTTTTGCGCCGGCGCCGAGGCCGCGGTGGCCGAACGTCTCCTCGTCGTCAACGGCGATCAACAGCGGGGCCTGGCGGGTCGTGAGCTGCTCCATCCCTTGGTCGTGATCGTCAACGACGCGCGTGGCAATCCGATCGCCGGCGCCGAGGTCACGTTCGAGGTCGCGCGCGGCGGTGGCAGCTTCGACCGTGGCGACCTCGGGCATGTGGCGTCGGTCGTTCGTCACACCAATCTCGACGGCCTTGCCGAGGTCGATTGGACCCTCGGAAGCGAGACCGGGGTTGCCAATCAGCGTGCACGAGCACGGCTTACCGGGGCCGGAGTCGGCACCGACGGTCCACTGGTGGTCTTTACCGCCGAGGCCGTGGCGGGTGCTGAAGGCGCAACGCGGGTCCTTGGTGTGGTTCTCGACAACCAGGATCGACCGGTGCCAGGCGCTACGGTGACCCTTGACGATCATGACGGCGCAGCAACGACCGATGCCGAGGGGCAGTTCGTGATCGACGACGTGCCCGTGGGTACCCTGATGCTTCACGTTGACGCTTCGACCACGGTGCGGCCGGGCGCCTGGACCAGCCTGTCATTCGAGCTCGAAACGCTGGCCGGGGTTGACAATACGATCGGTCGGCCAGTCTATGTCTTGCCCTTGGATCTCAGCAACGCAGCGTCGGTGGGAGGCAGTCAAGATCTCGTGGTGCCGATCGACCAGGTGCCGGGTGCCGAGCTCCGCGTCATCGCTGGTTCGGCGACCTGCCCGGATGGCACGACGAATTGCGAGATCAGTGTCACCCAGGTGCGCGGTGAGCGCGTGCCCATGGCGCCTCCGCTGGGCACGGTGCCGAGCCTTGCCGTGACGATTCAACCCGCGGGAACTCGATTCGATCCACCAGCCCGCCTCTGTTTGCCCAACGATGGCTTGGCGCCCGGCGAGCAGATGGAACTGTTTTCCTTCGACCACGATCAAGAGGACTATGTTGCAGTGGGTACGGCCACGGTGGCTTCGGATGGCTCACAAGCCTGCTCGGATCCCGGCTTCGGTGTGGTCAAGGCTGGCTGGCACCTGCCAGCGCCTCCGCCCCCGCCTTGCACTTCGGTGTGCAACGAGCCACCCGCCATGCATGGTACGCCTGTCAATGCATGTCAGCAGCTGGAGCAGACCAGCCCCGGCGGAACGTGCGGCGGCTGCGTTTTCGAGTGGGTCGATGTACCCAACGGCACCAGCTGTGACGACGGCGATGCATGTTCGGTGGACGACTCTTGCGAGAGCGGAACCTGTATCGGCACGATTGCCGAGGTCCGAGATGTCATTGTCCCTGCCGTCCTCACCCTCGGTCAGGATCTCGAGATCGGGTACACCGTTGAATCGGACCTCGCCGGCAATGCGTTCGAGGCCGTCGAGGTGCGCATTGCCAACAGTGCGGGCACAGTGGTCTACCAGGACCTTCTCGCGAATCCCAATCAAGGCACGCACACGGTCATTTGGCCTGCAGGGAAGTGGAATCAGCCACCCCATGCCGGGGCTTTTGCCAACCCCAACAACGGTGACTACACGGCGACGGTGGTCGGCCGCACCGGCTCGAGCGACTGCGCGATGGCGGAGCAGACCTTCCGCGTCGCGCTGGTCTTGGAAGCGACGATCGAAGATCGCGTGCCCACCGGCGCACCCGCCACCGCCATTTCCGCAGGACTCGAAGACTTCCTTGCCGCCCTCAAAGTGGTGCTGAGACGGGGGAGTACTGAGACCACGTTTGCCGGTGCCGGAGACATCGTGGTCACGCCGTTGGCCGAGCCAGGAACGGATGGCAAGCAGATCAAGGTCGAGACGAGTGCGCTCAACAGCCTGGCTGACGGCGACTACCTCGTGCTGCTGCGCGATCTGCGCGACGAGATCGGCAATTTTGCCGACGCCGATTTCGATCCGACCAACGGCATTCAACCCATTCAATTCGAGCTGTCGTTGCGATAAGCCGACCGACCTCTTACTGGAGATAGCGATGAGTTGTACTGTTCCACAGAAGCCAGATCTAGAGGCCACTCGGGAGTCGAAAGGGCATCGACACCACCTGGGAGCCTTTCTCCTGTTCGTTTGCTTTGCATGGTGCGCGGGGGCCACCCCTCCAACGACTCCGTGGCGTGTTCTCGAAGGGCGCGCCGGAGCCGAAGGGGTGGACGCCGTCCGAGAGATCCTCCACCGAGAAGTGGCCGAGACCCTTGACCGGGTGCGGGAGCCGGTTGCCGGTGATCTCGAGGAGGCGCTCGCACGCAGAATGGCCTTGGTCTGGACGTTCGAGCACCTCAGCTCGTGGGCCAAGGTCGAGGCGCGCGCGCTGCGACGGGAAGAGATCTCGCTCGAGGACGCTCGGGTCGCGACAGCGCCTCTGTTCGATCTCTTTTTGCAAACCCTCACGGTCGATGCTCAGGTGCGAGCTGATCGTGAGCACTGGCTCCGGAAAGCGGATCGTCGTGACAGGGAACGGCTGGGGCTCACGTCTTCGCCCGACGCCTCCATCGATCACGACCGCAGTGTCATGACCTACTACGTGGCACTCCTGGCGAAGCTGTGCGGAGACTCGCGGCTACTGCAACGAGTCGTGAATGCACCCGGTGCCCACCTTGCAGGATTCGAAGATCAAGAGGCGTTCTCGAACCACGAGCATGACTATGACGCCGCCCTGCAGATTCTGAGCCCTCCGAAACCGCCCGCGCGACGTCCGGTCTCGAGCGAGGAGGAACAGTCGATCCGAAGGCTGGTCGCGGATTTCTGGGATGCCGTGATTCAGCAAGACGTCACGCGCCTCGGTGCTCTCTTCGTCGAAGCGAACGTGACCCGTGAGCTGAGTCGGGCACTTCAATCGCGGCGACTGGCCGGCTGCAGTCTCGACGCAGCCCACTTCAATGTTCAGAGGCTCGGCCCGAGCTCGTTTTGCGTACGAGTGTATGGCGTGTCCGCGACGGTACTGGAGAAGGGACGGCCTGTATCGGTCACCATTGGGAAGACGTTTCAAGTCGAAAAACATGCGGGTCAGTTCTTGATCCGTCAGCTCGGAGAACTGCGATGAACAAGCTCATCGGTAGCAAAGCATGGAGGCGCATCATCGACATGGCCGCCCTGTCGCTCTCGATCTTGTCGCTACTTGGTACGGCGAGCATCGGCCACGCCACGACGTTGTCGGGTAGCGTCGAAGATGCCGCCGGCGTACCCATCGATGGAATTCGGGTCGAGGTTTGGGACGAAGGAGAGTTCCTCGATGTGCTGCTCGATGTCGTCTACACCGTCGGAGGTACGTTCTCGAGTACTGCACCTGAGCCCGGACACGATGTCTTCGTGCGGGTGAAGTGGGAACTTCAGCTGCTGCCGAGCGACTTCTACAACGGACGTGTCGTGCGCATTCTCGACGAGGGGCATGGGGATGACCCCTACGTGGTCGACGTGGCCTATGAAGAAGAGGTGAGTGATGTAGTCGATGACATCGAAGGCGAAACAGTCACCCTACCCACGATCCGAATGGGGCAAGAACAGCCGGTCGGTCTCGCCACGCTGGTATTACGGATTCAACAGCCGCTCGACTATCTCCGGGTCAACAAGGCTGACGTAGGCTGGAGTCTCGACGATGACATTCCGGTTCACATCATCACGGATTCGAGTGCTCGTCACTTTCAGGGAGAGGTTTTTATCGAAACAACGAGCTTCGATGGGACGGGGCCGGTGTTCGACACCATTACTCTCTTTCATGAGATCGCGCATCTCATTCACTTTCGTCACAACGGCGATGAGATGCCGCTCACCTTGGGGTCCTGCGAGGAACATACGATCAACACGGAAGAAGATCCTGGTTGCGCGCTCGTCGAGGGCTACGCGACGTACATCGCACAGCTTGTCGCAGAGCAGCTCGGACTCACTCACCCTGTGTACCGAGCCTATCGAGACGATGGGGCGGGGCTAAGGTTTCCTGCCAAATCGTTGTGGCGTGGGGATGAAGGCGGTAACGGCTCGGCGTCGGCATCGCATTCGGGGCTCGACGCTGGTCTTGGGCGCTTCGAGAGCGGTGATGTGGTTGAGGGTGCCTTCGCTGGCTTCTTGTTCAGCGTTAGTGATGCCTTCGGTTTCGCGACGAGTTTCGCGGCGATGCACGATCACGATCCGGACACTCCGTTCGAGGTGCTCGAAGGCCTGGTCGCGGATGTGGGTGGCTCTGATACGCCGACTGCGTTGCAGATCTACGCGCTCATGCAGTCTCACGGAATCGTTTACAGTCGAGCGATCTTCGCGGACGAGCCATTCGCCGAACCCGAACCGGCGAACACTGCGTCCATGGTGCCGGGCAACCAGAAGCTGATCAACGGACATACTTTCGTAAGAGGAACCGTGACAGCGCGCGTCGGATCGGCGAGTGGTTTGATCGATCTCGGAGTCGGCCCTGATCATGTAGCCGCTCTTGCGCGAGCCAAGGTTGGCTACAAGCGCGCCTTCGCGGGTACCAGCGATTCAGCGACGATCTTCTCGAGCTTTACCGAGCTCGTCGACTTTGGATTCTTCTCAGACGAAGCTGAGATCGAGGTTGATACCCGAACCTTGGATGTGGTGTCGAGCGACGGCAAGTGGGATTTCATCGTAGTCGGAGAGAACGAAGACGGATTCGTAGACAACCTGCTGCCGAATTGGTTCGGCGATGGCAATAGCAGTGTGGATTCGGACGAGCGCTACCTCAAGAAGCTCGGCGCTTGGTTTGACGGAGATGGCGTAGCAACTACCGAGAGCGATGGCATGGTCATGGTCGACAATACGGCGCCGGTCGTGACGACGTTCGCCCCTCAGTAGCACGCCTCCGCTCTTTCCTTCTCGCACATTTTCGTTGCAACGATTGCTGGCGCCTCTTGCCAGAAAGGATTTCCTCATGTCCAGGTTTTCTCTCTCGCGTCGCTGGTCGCGGCATGCTGGTGCCATGCTGATGCTGTGGCTGGGTGCGTCGGCTTCTGCTGAGGCGCAGCCAACGCTCGGTCCAGATTGTGTCGCGTCGATTCAGAATCGCGCTGTTCCGATTCAAGAAGGCGGATTGATCTCGATCCCCAACGTTCCCGCGATCCCCGGTCGATACCGGGTGCGGGTCACCTGTGTGGAGGACGGGGTCACCACGCCCGGCCAGTCCGCGTTCCTGACCCTACGCAGCGATGGCATCGCGACGGTCGACGAGATCGTTCTGGGCACGGTGGATCCGATTCCGGTGGCGCTCTCCGTCAGCGCGCCGGCCACATCGTTGGCCCACATTGGGGCAACGCTTCAGCTCACGGCGACCGCCGAGATGCCCGACGGCTCTCTGACGGATCTCTCTCGCTTCGAAGACGGTACGGCATGGACCTCGTCGAACCCGGACATCGCGAGCGTCGACGCCGATGGCCTGGTGACGGCCCATGAGCGAGGCTTGGCCATTCTGCAAGCGCGATACGAGAGCATCCTCGCCACGTTTGCGCTCGAAGTGCTGATTCCCGATGACGCGGACGGCGATGGCCTACCGGATGCCTTCGAGCTCGTCAGCGGTCTCGATCCCGGGAATCCGGCCGACGCCGCGCTCGATCCCGATGGTGATGGGCTGAGCAACCTCGAAGAGTTCCAGCACGGCACCAGCCTGACCAGCGCGGACAGCGATGGTGACGGTCTTTCGGACCGTGACGAAGTCGAGATTCATGGCACGCTGCCAACGGATGCCGACAGCGACGATGACGGATTGGTCGACGGCGAGGAGCTGGCGCGCGGGGTCGATCCGCTGGTTTCCGACAGTGACGGCGACGGCCTGTTGGACGGTCTCGAGATTGCGCTGGGGCTCGATCCCCTGACGGACGATCCGACGACCACGGTATCCGGGCAGGTTCACGATCCATCGAATGCTCCGGCCGCCGGTGCGACGGCAATGGTGCTCGGAAGATTCACGGGGCTCACGGAGACGGATGGCCGCTTCTCGATCGGCGGCGTGCCCGCGACCCTCGGGGCGCTCTCGGCGGACGCGCGCCTGATCACCGCCGGCGAGGTCTTGGACGGGACTTCGGAGTCCTTTTCTCCGGTCGCGGAGGGCGTGACCGACGTCGGCCTCATCGCGCTCCAAGCGGTGGCGGGGCAGGTGAGTGGCATGGTCCTGAGCCCACAGGGCGAGGGTGTCGAAGATGCGCGGGTGACCGTGACTGCCGGCGTCGACCAGCGACAGATCAACAGTGATCCCACGGGCCTCTATCAAGTCGACCGCCTGGCCTCTGGCTCCGTTCGCGCCGCGGCAGTGGATCCGCTGACCGGCCTACGCGGCCAGGCGGCCGGCACGCTCGAAGAAGGCGGCGCTTTGATCCTGGACATCGAGCTCGGCGCTGCGGGCGCGGTCGCCGGCCGGGTGATCGGTCGGGATGGGGCGGTAGTCGGCGCTGGAAGTGAGGTGACCCTGCGCACTCTGACCAACACGGTGGTGCGCAGCACGCTCACGGGCCCGGACGGTCGGTACGACTTCAGCCTCGTGCCCCTCGGCGCCTACCTGCTCGAGGCGGCCGCTGACACAGGTGATCGTGGACGAACGTACGTCACGCTGACACGGACCAGCGAAGAGGCGATCGCAGACATCATGTTCCTCGGCCGTGGACGGGTGGCCGGCGTGGTGGAGGATGCGCTCGGCGTACCCGCGGCGGGTGCCGAAGTCGACGTGGTCGGCAGCGGCCTGTTCGGAGGCGTGCAGCGCGTGACGGCGGGCACCGACGGAGCGTTCGCCCTGGACGGCGTTTTCGTCGGTGGCTTTACCGCCTATGCATCGTTCGACGCGGGCACGGAGGGGGGGATCGCAGTCTCCGGCAGTGCCCACGGAAACATCGATCTCGACGGTGCCGAATCGAGCGTCACGATCACCCTGCGACCGTCGGGCGTCATTTCCGGCACGGTCTTGGCCGCCGACGGTGCCACGCCAGTCGCCGGAGCGAAGGTTCGGCTCGATCCCGGCCCCGGTGCATCGCCACCTGGATTCGTGGTCACCACCGATGCGCTCGGCGCCTATCGCTTCGACGGTGTTTCCCTGGCTACGCATCACGTGATCGCACAGCGCAACGGCAGCCCGGACGGTGCCGCGACCACTGTTCGCGTTCGCGAGCAGGGCGAGCATGCTCGTGCCGACTTGCTGATGCAGGGTACGGGGTCAGTCAATGTCACGGTGCGTGATGCCACAGGAGTGCCGGTCTCGGATGCCCAGGTGTTGCTCGAGAGCCTCGTGCCGCTCTTCGGCGGGACCGAAGGCGCTGTCTCGGCTGCGAGCGGACAGGCTTCGTTCCCCCAGGTGTTGGCCGGCCGTTTCTCGGTCTTCGCATTCGATCCCCAGAACGAGCAGGGCGGTTCGACGGAGCTCATGCTTTCCCCCGGGCAGTCCCTCGACGTTTCGGTCTTCCTGTCGAGCGGCGGCACGATTCGCGGCACCATCTATGCCGCCGACGGCTTTACACCGCTGCCCAACATGCGCGTGACCCTCGCGCCCGGCGGGCGGGCGCTGACCACGGCCGCTGACGGCACCTTCCGATTCGATCTCCTGCCGATCGATCGTGCTCCCTTCACGCTTCAAGCCTTCGATGCCAATGGTGCACGTCGCGCTCGCGCGTCGGGCCTCGTGCCGGTGGCGGCGGGCGACGTCGTGGTGCAGGACCTGGTGGCGAGTGGTGCAGGTACGGTCGCGGGTAGCGTTTTCGATCCCGACGGATTGCCCGCTGCGGGCGTCGACGTCCGTCTCCAGAGCTCGGTATTCGGCATGGAAGAGCGTGTCGCGGTCAGCGACATCGCCGGTGGCTTCGCCTTTCACCAGATCCCCGAAGGAAACTTCACGCTGGTCGCCGAGCGAGCGAGGGGCGAGACCACAGATGCGATGGCTGGCGTTGCCCTTGGAGACGTGGGGCTTGATGGCCAGACGACGACGGTCGACGTGCATCTCGAACGCGACCTCGTGCCCCCGAGCTTCGCGACCGTCGCGCGCTGGTTCGATGCCAATAACTTCAACCTGTCGGTGCAGCAGGACGGCGCGATTCGCGAGGGTAGCAATGGGGTCTTCGCCGGCGACGGTGCTTTCGCGAGTGGCGCCTTGGTGCTCGATGTCGGGCAGTTCGACGATGGGCAGGAGGGCGCGCCGTTCCTGGGCGGCGATGTGCGATTCGAGGGCGAAGGGCGGCAGGTGGCGATCGCCCAGGCCGGGGCCGTACCCTCGGGCATCGAGGTCGAACGCCGGGTCCATGTGCCGGAGGACGGCTACTTCGCCCGCTATCTCGAGGTGATGCACAATCCGACGGATCAGCCGATCGTCCTCGACGTCCGGCTTACCACGCACCTGAGCTTCGCCATCCGCGTTCTCGACGGCTTCCTCATCGACGAGCCGCCGCGCGTCATTGCGACCTCGAGCGGTGATTCATCGTTCGGCGTTGGCGGTGCAACGCCAGACCGCTGGCTGATGATCGACGACCACGCGGACGAGGATCCCTTGCGCAGGCCCGGCTTGCCGGCAGTGGCGCACGTTTTCGATGGTGACGCGGCGCCGATCGCGGCCGTGGATGGTGCGCTCGCGATCGAGGCTGATCAACGCGTCGGCTTCTTGCACACCGCCTGGCGAGGTCTGACCGTGCCGCCGGGGGAGACACGGATGGTGATGCACTTCCTCGTTCAGCAGACCTCGCGGGCGGCGGCCCGGGCATCGGCCGAGCGGCTGGCGGCATTGCCCCCCGAAGCACTCGTGGGTCTGACCGCGACGGAACGCGGGCAGATTCTCAACTTCGTCGTGCCCGAAGATGGCCTCGGTACGCTCGAGCCGCTGCCTGCGCTCGATGGCGAGGTCAGCGGTACGGTCTTCGAGGGCGATGGCGTGACGCCGGTCGGCGGGGCGACCCTCGGTTGGCGCAGCAGCCATCCGATCTTCGATCGTGTTCATCGCTTGGCCAGCAACGCTGCGGGGCACTATGGCCTTTCGGCCCGGGCCAGCGACTCGGGCTCGCGGATCGCCATTCCGCGACACGATTTCATCCTCGAAGCGACCCATCCGAGCGCGAGCACGCTGGTCGGACGGGCGGCTGGCACCTTCGACGCCGGCGCCGTCACAGCAGTCCGTGATGTCGTCTTCCACGACGCTGGAATCCTCAGGGGAACCGTGCGCCGAGATGATGGCACGGTGGCCAGTGTGGGCACCGTGGTGGTGACCGGAAATTCGATGCTGAGCGCTCGTGCTGCCGCGATCAGCATCGACGGCCAGTTCCAGCTCACCGGGCTGTTGCCCGGGGTGTACACCGCGCTGGCCCAGATTCCAGGACCGGTCACAGGGGCCACCTCGGCGCGGGTCGAAGCCGGAGAAGAAACCCTCGCCGACATCACCCTCGAGTCGACAGGCCAGGTTCTCGGTCTGGTTCGAAACGGTGGCGGCGCGCCGGCATCCGGTATCCCGCTGATGCTGCTTGGCGGGTCGACCATTCGAACCGCATCGACCGATTCGGCTGGCCAGTTTCGTCTCGTGGACGTCGTGCCAGGGGAGTATGAGCTACGCGCCACCGAACCCAGCACGCGGGTGGTAACGAGCGAGCCGGTAGACGTGGTGGCCAATCAGCTCACGGAGCTCGACCTTGCGTTGATCGCGCTTGGCGCGGTCCGGGTCGAGGCGCGTCTCGACGATGGCAGCCCGGTGCGGGCACGGGTGTCGATTCAGCGCGATGCGATCAGTCAGGCCTTTCGCCACGTTGGCTCGACCAACCTGCAGGGTGAGCTGCTGGTGCAATCCGTACCCATCGGCGACTTCACATTGCGGGTGGAGAATTTCTTCAGCAACCAGCTCCGGGTCGAAGCCCAAGGCAGCATCACCAGCCACGGAGATGAAGTCCTCGTGGCGGTAGTCGTGCCCGACGATCCGCTGCCACCGACCGTCACGTTGACGGCGCCGGCCGAAGGCTCGACCTTCTCCGTGGGCGAGCGAGTGAGCCTCGTCGCGGCTGCGGACGATGATCTCGGAATCGGCCGGGTCGAATTCCTGCTCGACGGCGAGGTCATCGGCACCGACTTCGATGTGCCTTTCGTGTCCGAGCTGACGATCGGTGCGCCGGCCAGTGGCGAGCAGCGGACGCTCCGGGCGCGCGCCTTCGATCTGGCGAACAACAGCGCGCTTTCGGATCCCGTCCAGGTAGGCGTGCTGCCAGACCTCGAGTTGCCGCAGCTCAGCCTCGACGCGCCGACGAGCGGTGCGGTCTTCATCGAGGGAACGTCGATCCTCGTCCAAGGAACGGCATCGGACAACGTCGGAATCGACCACATCGAGCTGGCCGCCAACGACGAGATCTTCGCGGTTCGGGTCGGCGAGTCGTTTGCGGTCAATTTCTCGATTCCGGGCGAGCTCGCAAGCGAAGGCCCGACGCCCTTGACGATCCGTGCAACGGCCTTTGATCGCGCCGGCGGCGCCTCTTCGACGACCGCTGACATCACTGTCGTCCCGGACCAGCCGCCGACCATCGCGCTGCTCGAATCGCCACCGGACCTCTCGGAGGTTGCAGAGGGGCAAGTCGTGACGTTCACCGCCACGGCCTCGGATGATGTGGCGGTTGCCGTCGATCTGATGGTCGAAGGCGCGATCCTGGACTCGCGGGGCACCGAACCGTTCTCGTTCTCGTTCCCCGTGCCGCCGCTCGATCCGCTGAACAACCCGATCGAGGTCGTTCTGGTGGCACGGGACAGCCTTGGGCAGACCACATCGACGTCGCCCGTGCGGCTCGAGGTCGTGGTCGACGCACCACCGACGGTGACGCTGATGGCGCCGAGCGCCGGCAGCGAAGTGGTCGAGGGTGCGATGCTGAGCCTGGCTGCTGATGCGGGCGACGATGTCGGCGTCGAGCGCGTGGACTTTCTGGTCGACGGAATCGTGGTGGCGAGCGACCCAGCAGCGCCCTTCGGGGTCGAAGTGCGCCTTCCGTCCGGAGTCGATCTGAGCCTGGTCGAAATCACGGCGATCGCGGTCGACGCCCTGGGGCAGAGCACGCAGGACGCGGTCTCGATCGTACGGCGTGACGATCTCATGGCGCCGGTGGTCGGCATCGCGTCGCCGCCGGACGGTGGGACCCTCGATCTCGGTACGAGCGATGTCGTGATCTTGATTCAGGAGGGCACTCCCAGCTTCTCAGGCTGCGGCGCCGACTTCGACGGCGACGGCGCCGAAGACTTCATCTTGCTGTGTGAGATCGAGGCGGCCCGCTTGCTACTGGACGCTCTCGACCCGGACGTGACGAGGGTCGCCGTGGTCAGCTACGACAGTCTCGCCACCCTGCGACAGGGCCTGACCACCGACTTCGCCCTGGCCGAGCAAGCGCTCGACGACATCCTTACGAATCCATCGTTTCGCACGGGCCCCAATCTCACCCGCGCGATCGATGCAGCGACCGATGTGCTGTCGGGTCCAGAAGCAGTGCGCGACGCGACGCCGATTCAGTTCCTCTTCGGCATGGGTACCGGAGCTCCGCCCTTCAATGCCGCCGAGCGTGCTCAACGTGGCGGCGTCGAGGTCCATACATTCGCGACTGGCGTCGATGCCAATGAGCCGTTGCTCGAATGGGTCGCGGATCTGACCGGTGGAGTCGCGACGCCGCTGGTCGGCCCCGAAGCTCTGATCGCGGCGCTGCCCGGCGTGGTTCAGACCACGGGTGATGCGCTCGAAGTCGATGTCAGCGCTGAGGACGACGTCGCGGTGCGCGAAGTGGCCGTGCGAGTACGCTCGGACAACGGTGTCCTCGACGAACAGGTCGTGGACATGGTGGCGCCGTTTGGTGCCGTGATCGGCCTGTCGGGGCGCGCGGAGCCGCTCGTTCTGACCGTTGATGTCGAGGCTCGCGACTTCGGTGACAACGTGGCCTCGGCGGGGCCGATTACGGTCACAGCACTGCCCGCGGTACGGGCTCCCGCGGTCGTGGGCTTGACGCCTTCGAGCGGCGAGGCGGGCGATGTGATTCAGATCCTGGGTCGTTTCTTCGACCCCGAGCCATCGGCCAACGTGGTGACCTTCAACGGACTTCCCGCGACCGTCATCGGTGGCGACAAGCTTCGTCTCGAGGTCCTGGTTCCAGCGGGTGACGCGGATGGGCCGCTGGTCGTGACCACGGCGGGGCTGGCGTCCGAGCCGGCATTCTTCGGCATCGACACCGATGGTGACGG
>CALFAM010000126.1 GCA_937948815.1 uncultured bacterium | reverse complement strand
ACCAAGGACGTCGAGCACGCGGTCTGCACGGTCAGCGCCGGACCTCGGAGGTCGAGCTTGTAGGCGACCAGCGTGGCCAGATAGTCCGGCGCATTACGGGTCGCCAGCTCGAAGACATCCAGGTCCGCGATCAGCGCACGGTTCGGCAGCAGGTTCTCGAGCAGGTAGGTGCTGACGCCGCAGCCCGCGAATACGCCCACCGCGCCAGCGACCCGGGCCGGGTCGTAGCCCGCGTTCTCGAAGGCTTCCCAAGCGACCTCGAGGAAGAGCCGCTGCTGTGGATCCATGGTCTCGGCCGCGCGCGCGCCCAGAGCGAAGAAATCCGCGTCGAAGCCGGCCACATCATCGAGCACGCCCCGCGCCCGCACGTAGTCCGGATGCCGCAGGGTCTCGGCGTCGACGCCGGACGCGCGCAGCTCGGCATCCGTGAAGTGACGAATCGAGACCCGGTCACGCGTGCGCCACAAGGCCTCCGGGCTGGCCGCTCCCGGGAACCGGCCGGCCATGCCGACGATCGCCAGGTAGGGGCCGTCCGGATCGAGGGGCGCGACGACATCAGGGCTGCCAGGCCTTTCGAAGTCTGCCGCGTCGGACGCTCGATCGGATGCTTCGGGACGCGGAGAGCGCGGATCGTGCTCCAGGACGTTCATGGCTCGTCCTCACGATCCGGCGTGCGTGCGGGCTTGCCACCTTGCCGTACCGGCTCCCGACCTCGACGACGATTCGCCATGGCCGCACGCCGATCGAGGCGTTGGCGGGCGCGGTTGGCCGCGGCATCCGATGACGTTGCCCCAGGCGCCTCCGCCGGAACCGTGACCCGCGCTTCCGTTGCCGTGCCTTCGGCGGCGATCGGCTCGGTGGCGACCGGTGCAGTGGCGGCCGGTGCGGTGCCGGCGTCGAGGAAGGCAACCAGGGCCGCGAGGCTCGGATGCCGGAAGAGGTCGATCACGTCGAGCGCGAACCCGGCCTCACGCAAGCGCCCGTGGGCATGCGCGGCGAGCAGCGAGTGCCCGCCAATTTCGAAGAAGTTGTCGTCCAGGCTGACGAAGTCGCGGCGCAGCACGTCACACCAGATCGCGGCGACCTGCTGTTCGAGGGGCGTCGCCGGCGCTCGCCGTCCCGGGACTGATCCAGCTCCAGGACCACCGGACGCTTGGCGGGCACGGCGTGCCAGGGTCTTGCGATCGACCTTGCCATTGGGGGTCAGCGGCAGCCGATCCAGGCGCATCCAGGTCGACGGAACCGCGTGGCCGGGCAATCGCTCTCCGACGAACGCGCGGATGGCTGGCAGCAGGCGTCGCTCACGGCTTGCCTGGAGCGGCTGGTTGGCCCATCGTGATCCGGAACGGGTCGCTCGCACGCCTTGGGCCTCCCGCGCGGACCACAAGGGCCAGGATGGCCGCGGGCCGCGTTGCCCAAGCCCCATCTGAACCTGAGGCTCGAAGAGCACGTCGACCGCGGAGGCGGTGCGCGCCGACCAGCGGACGCGCACGCGACAACCCACGGCCTCACCCAGCTCCCACAACACCGCGGGATCGACGCCCGACGACGCGACCGCCGCCACAGACTCCGCCACGGGCGCCGCATCGTCCGGCTCGGCACGAAGCGCGTGCAGGCGGGCAAGCTCGCCCGTCACGCGACGATTGGGCACGTCGCGAACCTCGAGAGAAGCCGACAATCCTTCCAGCCGCGCGCGCAAGGCATCGACATCACCAATCGCAGGCCAGTCCACAGTCGTGCCGATGCTCCGCGGCGTGACCGATCGCGCCACAGGACCGTCCGGGGCGGACGATCGGTAGACCACGACGTCGTAGCGGAAGTGACTCATTTCCCGGTCACCAGCCCGCTGGACGAGCACCTCGCAGCCGCCCACCCCGGCCCAGCGGCTCGCCAGCGCGGTGAAATAGGCTGGATCGATCAGCAGCTCTTCCTCATTGGCCAGGGCTGTCTCGAGTTGCTGGCGCAGCGTGCCCGCCGTGGTCGCCTGATCGGCACGCGCCCCGTCCAATCCGCCCTCCCTACCTTCCGCGGCGTCGAGGACGGCCAGGTGAAAGGCTTCGAGCAGCGGGAAGGACCGCAGATCGCCGAGGAACAACGCCCCGCCGGGCCGAACAGCTTCGAGCGCCCCGGCGAGCACGCGTTCGAAGTAGGCGAAATCGGGAAAGTACTGCACCACGGAGTTGATGATCACCGTATCGAACGAGGCCGGCTCGATGCCGGTGAAGTCGTCCGCCGGCCGGGCAGCCAAGCTGAGCCCTTGCCACGCCGCGACCCCAGCCTCCTGACCAGGCCCAGCCAGGTTGTGCTCGAGCCGCGCGATCGCCGCCGGTGAAACGTCCGTCGCCAGGTAGCGGCCGGCGCTGGGCGCAAGCCGACGGGTGAGAAGCCCCGTGCCGCAGCCAATCTCCCATATTCGGGGTCGGCCTTCGGGCGCCATTCCGGAGGCTTCGATACCGAGGGCCAGAATGCGCGCCACCCGCTCGTCGCGCCAGGCACGCATCGCGTCCGCCGGGATCGGCTGACCCGTAAAGCTCGACAACCAGCCAGAAGTATCGAGCTCCGGTGACGTGGCCGTTCCCCGATACGCCTCGCTCCACAAGCTGCGCCAGGCCGTCACCTGCTCCCCTTGGAGCGCGGACTCCTGCTCGGCAGAAAGCGATCCACCATCGGCTTCGAGACGCAAGCAGGCGACGAGCTGCTGGCCGCCGCTGGCATCGTCGAGACACACGACGGCGGACTCGGCCACAGCGGGATGGGCGCGCACGGCGATCTCCACCTCACCAAGCTCGACCCGGAAACCACGGACTTTGACCTGGCGATCCAATCGGTCGATGAACAGCAGTGAGCCGTCCGGGCGATAGCGCACCCGGTCGCCCGTGCGGTAGAGCCGCATCCCGCGCCGGTAGGGATCCGGCACAAAGCGCTCGGCGGTCGTCGCCGGGCGACCATGGTAGCCACGGGTCACGCCGCTGCCCCCGATGTAGAGCTCACCCGGTACGCCCACGGGCACGGGCTCGAGTGCATCATCGAGCACATAGAGGCGGGTGTTGGCAATCGGCCGACCGATGGCCACCGGATCGGACGGTGTCTCGGTCGTCGCGGGTGGCAGACGATGCACCGCCGACCACACCGTGGTCTCGGTCGGGCCGTAGAGATTCCACACCGAATCTGCGCGCTCGGCCAGGTCATTGGCGAGCTGCCGCGGCAAGGCTTCACCGCCGCACAAGACTGCCAGGCCGCGGCGACCGGTCCAGCCCGTGGCCAAGAGCAAGCGCCAAGTCGCGGGGGTCGCCTGCATTGCCGTCACCTGGTGGCCATCGATCAGGGTCCGCAGGGCGTGGCCATCGCCGACCTGGTCGCGGCTGGCGATCACCAGGCGCGCGCCGACGGTCAGCGGCAGCAGCAGCTCCAGCGCAGAAATGTCGAAGGACAGCGAGGTGACGGCGAGAAAGGTATCGTCTGGGCCAAGCCCGGGACGCTCGGCCATGGTTGCCAAGAAGTTGGTAAGCGCTGCATGGGGTACGACTACGCCCTTGGGTCGCCCGGTGGAGCCGGAGGTGTGCAGAATGTACGCGGCCTGCTCCGGTCTTGGCTGAGCGCCTCGCCCGGCTGTTGATCGCGCGGCAGCCGAGTCGTCCGACACGGCCGTCGGATCGTCGGGCACCACGACCGCGCCCACACGTGGCAGGCGCGCGGCCATGGCCTCGGTGGCGACCAAGCACTCCGGCTTCGCGTCTTCGACCAGCAGGCGCAATCGCTCCGCCGGATAGGCTGGGTCGAGCGGGAGATAGGTGCCACCGGCTTCGAGCACGGCCAGGACGGCGATCACCATCGCCATCGAGCGCTCCAAACAAATCCCCACCACCACGTCCGGCCCGACACCTTCGGCGCGGAGCGCTGTGGCCAGATCCTCGACCCGCGGCCCAAGCTCGCCGTAGGTCAGCTGGTGCTCCCCGAAGCAAAGCGCGATCCGCTCCGGGGCGCGTGCGGCCTGCGCCGCGATCTGACGGTGGACAGCTCGATCCGGAACCGGCCGTTCCGTCTCGTTCCAGCGTTCGAGCAGCTGCGCCCGCTCGTCGGCGGCGAGCAGGCTGAGCCGGGAAATCGGCATGTCGGGGCGAATGGCTGCCGCAATCAACAGACGCTGAAGCTGCGCCACGATGCGACGCGAAGTGGCCTCGTCGAAGAGGGCGCTGGCGATCTCCAACTCGCCACGCAGGCCGTCGTCGTCCTCGGTGAGCGCGAGGGTCAGGTCGAATTTGGCGGTACCGGTATCGAGCGCCATGGGCGATACGTCGAGACCGGGTAGTGCCACGGGCTGGCGTGGCCTCGGATGGAGGATCAGCACGGCCTGGAACAGCGGCGACCGGCTCAGGTCCCGTGGCAGATCGAGCTCGTCGACCAACCGCTCGAAGGGCAGATGCTGGCGACCATGTGCGGCCAGCACCACGTCGCGGGAGCGCGCGACCAGGTGCCGGAAGGACGGGTCGTCCGACAGGTCCGCGCGCAAGGGAAGCATGTTGACGAAGAAGCCAATCAAGCCCTCGAGCGCCACCCGAGGCCGGTTGGCCACGGGCGTCCCGATGCAGAAGTCCTGTTGACCGCTAAGCCGGCCGAGCAGAGCCTGGAAGGCCGCGAGCAACGTCATGAAACGTGTCGCGCCCAGCTCGCGACCCACCGCATCCAGGGCGTCGCAGACGTGTTGGGGCACCTGGAAGCGCAGGGTGCGGCCGTGGAAACCTTGCTCTGCGGGGCGCGGATGGTCCGTGGGCAGCTCGAGGGCTGGCACGCCAGCGAGCTGTTTCCGCCAGTAGGCAACATCCTGCGCCAGCCGCGGGCCGGTGAGCAGACGCCGCTGCCAGGCCGCATAGTCGACGTACTGAACGGGCAACGGTGGCAGCGCCGACGCGGTCATGCGGTAGCGCGCGGCCACCTCGCGCACCATGATCTGGGTCGACCAGCCATCCGACGCAATGTGGTGTGTGGTGACCACGAGCACGTGATCCTGCGCGCCCAAACGCAGCAGCCGAGCGCGAAGAAGCGGCGCCTGGGAAAGATCGAATGGCCGCGCGACTTCGGCCCGAAGGCGCGCGTGGACACGCGTCAGCGGATCCTCGCCATCGGGCCCCATCGAGCCCTCCGCGGCCAAGTCATCGATCGGCAGCGCCACCCGCGCCGACGCCGCGATCCGAAGCGTGGGACGGCCGTCGACGGTGTGAAACTCCGTTCGCAGCGTCTCATGTCGGTCGACCAGGTGGTCGAGGGCGCGGCGCAAGGCGTCGAGTTCGAGATCGCCGACAAAGCGCAGCGCCACGGGCATGGCATAGAACGCACTCTCGGGCTCGTACTGCTCCAAGAACCACAGACGCTCCTGGGCGAACGAGATCGGCAGGGCCGCCTCCCCGGCACCGGGATCGCGCGGAAGGGGTACCAGCGCCGGCCCCCCTTCCCCATCCGAGCCGACTGCGAGGTCTTCCTGGTCGGCTGGCGCCGGGGCGGCGATCTCACGATCGATCCGACCCGCCAGGCGGGCCACGGTCGGTTCCTCGAAGAGCACGCGCAGGTCCAGGTCGACGCCCAGCTCGTTGCGCACGCGGGTCAGGATCTGCGCGGCTAGCAGCGAGTGGCCACCGACATCGGCGAAGAAATCGTCGTCCGCGCCGACTGCTTCGACCGCCAGAACCGCCTGCCAGATCGACGCCAGCCGCTTCTCGGTGTCGGTCGCGGGCGGCCGATGGACGTTCCCACGCGCGATCGCCATTGCCGGCAGGTCTTCGAGGGCGTTGCGGTCCAGCTTGCCGTTCGGCGTGCGAGGCAGCCCGTCGAGCGCCACGAATCGGGCGGGAATCATGTAGCGCGGCAGGCGGGCAGCGAGGTGCTCACGGAAGGCTGCGGTGAGGGCGTCGGCCCGCTCCGTGCCACGCTCGTTGTCCTGCGCGCCTGCCGCGGTGGCGGTCCAACAAGCGACGAGCTGCCGATCCTCGGCACGCGAATCGCCCGACCGCTTGCCCGACGACAGGGTCGACGACACGGCTGGCACCATCACCACCGCCGCATCGTCGACCGCAGGGTGGGCCCGGAGCGCTGCTTCGATCTCCCCCAGCTCGATGCGGAAACCGCGCAGCTTGACTTGCTGATCGCCGCGTCCGTGAAACGCCAGGTCACCATTCGGACGCTGATGGACCCGATCGCCGGTGCAATAGAGGCGCGCGCCAGGGCGGCCGGAGAACGGATCGGGAACGAAGCGTTCGGCCGTGCGCGATGGCTGTCCCCGGTAGCCTCGCGCGACGCCCGTGCCGCCGATCGCGAGCTCGCCGAATGCGCCCGGGGGCAGCGCCCGCAGGCTATGGTCGACGATCGCCAGCACCGTGTTGTTCAGCGGCTGACCGATCGATACCGAGGGCGACTCGAAACATGCGCCGTCCGCTTGGCAGATCCGATGCACGGTCGACCAGATGGTCGCCTCCGTAGGGCCATAGAGGTTCCACACCCCCGCGCCTTCGCCGGACGTTCTCTCCGCCAACGCGCGGGCCAGGTCCACCGGCATGGCCTCGCCGCCACACAGCATGCGCAGCCGGTCCTGTCCACGCCAGCCACTGGCCAGCAGCAGGCGCCACGTTGCTGGCGTCGCCTGCAGCACCGTGATCGCGCGGGCCGCGAGTAGTTGACCGAGGCGCTCACCATCCTGGCTGTGCGCATCCTGGGCGACGACCAGCTCGCCGCCGGTGACCAAGGGCAAGAAGAGCTCGAGACCGGCAATGTCGAACGAGATCGTGGTGATCGCCAGCCAGCGGTCGCGGGGCGACAGACCGAGGTGGGCTTGCATGGCAGTGAGAAAGCCGTCGAGCGCGCCGTGGGAGACCACGACGCCCTTGGGCCGACCGGTGGAACCCGAGGTGTAGAGCACGTAGGCGGCTGCCGTGGCCGGTCGTGCTCGAGCCGCGAGGCCAGGATCCGTACCGAGGCCAACGCCGTTCGCCACCGCTTCCGAGACCAACCAATCGACCTCAATCGCGCGTTCCCGGTAGGTCGCTGGCACGGCGGCCTGCCCCGCCGCGTCCACCAGTACGTGACCGGTTCCAGAGTCGTCGAGCATCCAGCGCACCCGCTCGACCGGAAACGAGGGATCGATCGCCAGGTAGGTGCCGCCGGCGCGGAGGATCGCCAGCAGCGCGACCACCAGGGTGGGCGAACGCTCGATCGCGACGCCGACCACCGACTCACGATCGCAATTTCCTTCGACGATGCCGCGTTGCCGAAGCACCGCCGCCAGCCGGCTGACGCGGAATTCGAGCTCGGCATAGGTGAGCCCGGTTCCGGCCGCGGCGTCGGCGCCTTGGCCGCGGAGCATCGGATGAAGGGCCGGGGATTCGGGGGTCTCTCGCGCCCAGCTCGCCAAGCGGCCGTCGACGGGGATCACCTGGGATGAATCGGCAGCCGCGCCCCCCGGCTCAGAAGGCACCCGCTCAGATGCCGCCGGATCGGGGGCCGCCTCTGGCCACACCAGGTGGTCGGCTGCAGCCAGCCGCAGGACCGAGACCCGGCGATCCGGCGCAGCCGCAATGCTGGCGAGGAACGTGGCGAAGGCATCGGCCATGCGGGCAGCGGTCGCTGGCAAGAACAGCTCACGGTCGTAGAGCAGCGTCCCGTCGATCCCCTCCGGGCTCACCACCGCATCGAACGTCACCTCGAACTGCCCGCTGAGCTGAGGCACCGGTTGCCGTTCGGTGCGCAGCGCCCCCCAGCCCGCCGTCTGACCGGTGCCCGCTTGTCCAGCATCCGCGGCGCGGCCTGCATCGCGGCCGCCCAACTCGCCCTCACGCTTGTAGACGAAGAAGGCCTGAAACACCGGCGAACGCGCCAGGTCGCGCTGTGGAAGCAGGCGCTGGACCAGCAGCGGAAACGGAAAGGCCTGATGTTCGAGCCCCTGCCGAATCGCATCCGCCGTGCGGTGCGCGAAGTCGGCGAACGACGGATCGTCCCCGAAATCGCCGCGCAAGACGATCGGATTGGTGCAATAGCCGACCAGCGACTGCCAGCGGCTGTCGTCACGCGCCGCGGCCGGTGTGCCGACCAGGACCGACGGCTGACCGCTCCAGCGGTGCAGGAAGGCCTGGAAAGCCGCCAACAAGAGGGCGAAGAGGGTCATGCCCTGCTCGCGCGCGAGAGCCCCGAGACGCGCGGCCGCTGTCGGGTCGAGGTCGATCGGAACCGCGCCGCCGACCATGGCCCGCATCCGTGGCCGGACATGGTCGGCGGGTAGGTCGAGGGTTGGCAAGTCAGACCCCGTGCGCGCCTCGCCCGGGCCGCTCAGGTGGTGTCGCCAGTAGCGCCACGCCTCTTCCCCGGCCGTGCCCGCGGTGGCCTCGTCCTGCCACCGAACGAAGGCGTCGAAGCTCGTTCCCACCGCTGGGAGGTCTGCTGGAATGCCACGGGACTCGGCGGTGTAGAGCCGCCCCAGCTCGTCGAGCAGAATGGCCAGCGACCAGCCATCCGCCACGATGTGGTGCACCGTGAGCAAGATGATCGAGTCCTCATCCGGACCCCGGACGAGCGTGGCGCGAAACAGCGGACCCGCTTCGAGATCGAAGGGCCGCGCAACGACGGCTTCGAGGGTCTCGTCGAGGCCGCCCGACTCCGCCGAAAGCCCAACGCACGCCAACTCCTCCCATGCCAGGGCCTGCCACGACGCCACCCGGGCAACTGGCTGCCCCTCCTGCATGGGGAAGGTCGTGCGCAAGGAAGCGTGGCGGTGCAACAGCTTCTCGAGCGCCCGGCGCAACGCAGTCCGGTCGACCGCGCCGTGAAAGCGGGTCGCGAAGGCCATGGTGTAGGCGCTGCTCTCGGGGGCGCCACGATGCAGGAACCACAGCGCTTGCTGCCCGAGAGACATCGGGTGCTCGAAGGCCTCAGCCGCGGCCCGCTGGCGGAGCCGTGCTGCGAGCAGCGCACGTCGTGCTTCGGGGCTCTGCGCCTTCGCCGGATGGGTCGCGGTCGGTGGGGTCACGACACCACCTCGTCGTCTGTGGCCGCCAGCAAGAGAGCCACCTCGTCGTCGCTCATCTGGTCGATGTCGTTCAACAGCCGGGCTGCCTCATCTCCCGTGATGTCGACGACGCCTGCGTCGTCGGAGATCCCTGCCGACCGTGGCTCTGTCGACCGTGGTTCCGTCGACCGTGGCGCTGCCGGCCCGCGCGCTGCGGCAGCTTCGGCGAGGGCGCCATCCTGCGCCGACTCCTGCGCGGCTTCGATCTCCCGCAAGAGCCCCCCGAGGGTCGCGCCATCCATCAGCGCCGCGAGCGGTAGCTCCACACCATGGTCGGCCCGGACACGGTTGCGCATCTCGACCGCCATCAGCGAATCGAGGCCGAGCTCGGCGAGCGGGCGATCGAGGTCGATGATGCCAGCGTCGACCCGCAGCACCGAGGCTGCGAGCTCGGCAATCCACCGCGCCTCGAGCTCGCGCCGCTGGTCGCCGGTGGCAGCAGCCAAGCGGGCGCGCCAGGTGCTTGCCTCTCCGTCGCCATCATCAGGGGTCGCGCGATCCGACGATGCTGCAGCGGCGCCGGCCGTCGACGCGGTCGTGGACCCTGTATGGGCAGCGCGCGCCTGAGCGATGAGCGCGGCCACGGCAGGAGGTTCTTGTCCGGCCGGAAAGCGCTGGGCGAACCGTGGCCAATCCATGGGCAAGACGCCGATGCGCGATGGTCCATGGTGGGCCAGCCTGGCGAGCGCTGCCGCAAAGACTTCGATGCCGACGGTCGGCGGGATGGTGCCGATGCCGGCCAGGCCGAGCGCCTCGCCAGCCCCCCGACGCGCCGCGGCACCCACGTCTTCCCACGCGCCCCACGCGATCGACGTGGACGCACGCCCTTCCGCTCGGCGGGCCGCAGCGAGGGCATCGAGAAAGGCATTGGCGGCGCCATGGTTGGCTTGACCGGGCGCGCCGAGCAGCGCGGCTGCCGACGAGAACAGCACGAAGAAGTCGAGATCGTGGCCCGTGGTCAGGGTGTGTAGGTTCCAGGCGCCCATGACTTTGGGGCCCAGCACGTGCTCGAATCGCGCACGATCCTGCTGCACCAGCACGGCGTCGTCGAGCACGCCGGCCGAATGCACGATGCCGGCGAGGGGCGGCAAATCGCGCCCGGTACGGCCGACGATCTCGGCCATGCGCGCGCGGTCTGCGACATCAGCACGCAGCGCGAGCACGGTGGCCTCCTTGGCGTCGGCATCGGATGCTGCTCGTCGCGTCAAGCGCTCGAAGCGTTCACGGTCTTCTTCGCGAACACCACGCCGCCCGATCAGGATCAGGTGATCCGCGCCGCGGGCGATCAGGTACTCGGCCACCAGCAGCCCGAGCCCGCCGAGTCCACCAGTGATCAAGTAGGTGACACCCGCGCGGACGGGGATCTCGGCCTGATCCGAGTCGCGGGGCGGTGCCAAAGTCGTACGCGCGAGGCGTGCTCGGTAGCGGCCCTTGCCGCGCAGGGCGACTTCTTCTTCGCCATCGTGCTCGGCGTCGCCATGTCCGGAGCCTCCAGGTCCGGAGTCTCCAGGTCCGGCGCCATTCCTCAGGCCTCGCTCCAGCTCCGCCAGCAACATCTCAGTGTCATTGCCAGACGCCATCTCTGGATCGAGGTCGATCCGTCGGCAGCACAGCTCGGGGTGCTCGAGGGATACGGCTTTGCCCAGGCCCCACCAGGTTGCATCCGCCAGGCCCGGCACGGACGCACCGACCTCGACCGCCTGTGCGCCGCGGGTAACGAACCAGACTCGCGCCGCCTTTGTTCTGCCCGCGGAACCGTTGCTGGCACGCGGCACGCCAGCTGCAGCCTGGCATGCGGCCAGTGCGCGGAGGGTGCCGCGAGCGGCATCGTCCGCCAGGCGCCCGTCGATACCGGACTCTCCGGCGTCGGCGTCATGGCCGGCCCCCGCACCGGTTCCGATCACCGCCAATCGACCGGCACCCGAAGCGACCAGGGCGTCGTAGACCCGCTGCCGCATGGCATCGAGGTCGTCTCTCAGATCGTCGAGCGGCGTCAGGGTCACGGAAGCCCCACACGCCTTCAGACCATCGGCGATCGGCGCGAGCTCGGCCACCTTGCTGCCGACCAGCAGCCACGGCACCGCCGCGATCGACGGGCTCTGCCGTGGCGTGCCGTGCGCCTCCGAGGGCAACGCCACGTTGCGCCGCGCGACGATCACCGCCTGTCGTGCGAGCAGACCATCGTCGTCGGGCGCACTGGCCACGGCATCGACCGCGTCGAAACCGACACTCCTGAGCACGCGCTGCCAGGTCGCGACGTCGATCAGCGGATGGTCGGGGCGAAGCCTGCGGTCGGTGCCCCGCCACCACCCGGCGGTAAATCCGAAGAGCAGGTCGATGAAACGCTGCCGCGCCGTGCTCTCGAGGAGGATCAGCATTCCCCCCGGCGCCAGCAGCTCGTGCACATGGGAGGCCGTGGTGAGCAGATCGGCGGTGGCATGGAGCACATTCGCGGCGACGATCAGGTCATAGCCTTCTGCGGCGAACCCTTGATCCGGACCCGGACGCTCGATGTCCAGGCGCCGGAAGCGCATGCCGGCCCGGCCGTCGAATCGCTGCTCCGCCCAGGCCAAGAGCTGGGGTGCCAGATCGGTGTAGTCATAGGAGACTCCGCCACCAGCAAGGACGTCGTCCAGTGCTTCGAGCACCCTACCGGTGGTGCCACCTGTGCCAGCACCGATCTCCAGAATCCGCACGGGCTGCGCGTGCGCCGAATGCACGTGCGCGCCGACCGCAGCGGCCACCGTGCGCCCCACCAGCTCGTTCATCACCCGCGAGCCCGGGGAATCTCGGTACAGAGCCTCCGCCGAAGGCTTCTCCGCGCCGAACAGCAGATCGAGCGCATCGACCTCGCCGCGCAGCAACCCTTCGAGGTGGGCACCACAGCGGGCCAGCAGGGCCGGCTCGACGGCCCCTTCCGGACTCTGTCGGCGAAGCGCCTCGATCACTGCGGTCGGTGGATCGCCATCGCCGGCGATGGCAGTGCGAACCTCCCAGCCGTCTGCCGCGGGCGCGAGCGCGCCTTCTTCGGCCAGCATGTCCAAGAGGCGGGCGAGTTGACGGTGATGGGCAGACGGCACACCCAGCCGCGCCGCCAGGACCTCGGTCGTAAACCGCTCTCCCGCGGTGAGTCCCTGACTCAGGCGACCGATCGCCCAGCCGACGTAGGAAGCGGTCACGGCATCGAGGTTGGCCACCGCGCCAGCGAAATCAAAGGTCAGATGGCGGGCCAGCACGTCCGGTGCCGCGGCGCGCACCTCCTCGCAGACATCCTCCGGGGCGGCCAACAGCTCGGCAGCCGCGGGCCCACTGTTTTCGACGATCGCATCTGGCTCCTGCTGCTTCCACACCACGTGGTACAGCCAGTCTTCGAGCGGCTCTTCTGCCTGCAGCAAGGTGCGCCGGCTGGCCCGCCGACTCTCGTAGCCTTCGATCGACAGCAAGCACGTGCCAGCGGCGTCGTAGAGATCGATGTCCGCAACCATGAAGTCGCGGTCCGGTAGGTCGCCATCCGGTGCGTCGCCATCCGGTACGTCGGCGCGTGTGGTGCCCAAGGCCGTCCCGGTGCTCTTCGTGTCGCAACGCCGGGCATGGCACCACAGCCTATCGAGGGTCCATGTCCCCGATTGATGGACCACCAGGCGCCCGACACGCCAGGGCGCGAACGTATCGCCATCTTCGGGGTCGACGGTGGCGGCCACGAGTTGGAAGCATGCATCGATCAGCGACGCCGGAACGGGATGCTCCGGTCTCATTTCCGACAGGCCCGCTACCGGGACGGCCGAGGAGCCAGGAGGGGCCGCCATGCGTCCGAAGGCCTCGCCCGTTCGCCGCCAGATCGTGCGCAGCCAGCGAAAGCGTGTCCGCAGGTCGAGCTGATGGGCGAGCAGGTGCTGGTAGAAGACACCACCCTCGATCTCGTCGGGAAGCTGCGCGCACAGCGCGCTGGGCTCGACCTGCGCCCGCGGCTGCGATGCAGCATCGCCCCAGCCGAGCACGCCGGTCGCGTGGGTGGTCCAGCCACCGCCGCCCGTCTCCGCGCTGGCCGCGCGGTGGCTCACCACCTCGAATGCGCGAACCTCGGCGTCCTTCAACGCGTCGCGCACGAGAATCTGTGCATCGTGCGCGCTCCCAGGATCGAGGTGCAGCGCACGCGGGAAGTTGATGTCCCCGAGCACCAAGGACAGATCCGGCGCATCGTCCAGGTGCTGCGCCGCAGCGATCACCGAGGCAAGGTGAAAAGCACCCGGGACGACCACCGTGTCCCACACCCGATGATCGTCGAGGTCCGCATGAACGGTCGTATCGATGCGGGCGGCGAAAAGCGCTCCGGCGAGAAAGGGCGAAGGCGGCAAGGCGACCGGCGCGCCCGAGAGAGGGGCCATCGACGAAGCATCCGACCGCAATGAGCCTGACGGTGACGGGATCCGGGATGCGCCGTCGGCGCCTGATGACGACGGGCGGCTTTCGAACCAGCAGCGGCGGCGCTGGAACGGGTAGGTCGGCAAGGCGATGCGGCGTCGCTCCCGTCCCGCAGGCAAACCGCGCCAGAAGCCATCCCAGTCGATCGCCACACCCGCGGTCCACAGTCGCCCCAGACCATCGAGGAGCTGCTGCCAGTCATCGCGACCTCGCCGCAGGCTCGGTACCCATTGGCGCCCAGGACGCTGGAGCTCCGGGCCCTGCCCCGTGCGATCCTGGCCCGCCCGATCCGCATCGTCCGCCGTGCTCTGGCCGTTGGTCGTGTGGCCTTCCGCGGTCGCGGCAGGGTGGCTCAACACCTGGTTGCCCAGGGCAGCGAGCACGGGATGCGGGCCGATCTCGAGCAGGATGTCCGCGTCGGCAGCGAGCGTCCGGATGCCGGCGGCAAAGTCCACGCACTTGCCAAGGTTGCGCCCCCAATGGCGCGGATCGTCGATCGCCTCAGCGACTCCGCCATCGAGATTGGAGACCACCGGCACCACCGGGGGCTGGCGCGGTACGGCCGCAACCGCTGCTTCGAAAGCTGCAACAGCCGGCGCCACCAGCGGCGAGTGGAACGCATGGGAGACGGCCAGCCGGCGGGCCGCGTAGCCCGCCGCTTCGAGCCACAGGAGGCAGGTGTCGATCGCTTCGTGACTCCCCGAGATGACGGTCGCCCGCGGGCCGTTGCGTGCGGCCACGGCCAGGGCAGCAGCGTCCGAGCCTACGGCTGCTGCATCCCGAACGGTCACTACCGCCTTCTCCACCACGTCGCCCGGGGCGGCAACCGAGGCCATGGCACCGCGCGGCGTCGCTTGCAACAGGCGTCCGCGCAGCGCCGCCAGCCGCAGACCGTCGGCCTCGCTGAACACCCCGGCAACCGTTGCCGCGACCAGCTCGCCGAGGCTGTGACCGAGCACCGCAACCGGTTCGACACCCCAAGAGCGCCAGAGCGCGGCCAGGGCAAGCTCGATCGCCATCAGGGCCGGCTGGGTGTTGACGGTCTCGTCGAGGCGCCCTCCGCGATCCGCCTGGTCGAAGAGCAAATCGAGCAGCGGCGCACCCAGCCCCATCGTGCCGCGTGACGGTGGCGCGCCGGCCGGCGCCTCTTCCAGGGCGTCGAGAATGCGGGCATAGTGATCGAGGGCGCGCCGAAAGACCAGGGAGGTGTCGTAGAGCTCTCGTCCCATACCGGCATACTGGCTGCCCTGACCGGTAAAGAGGAATGCGATCCGCGGCGACCGTTTCGACGTCCGACCGACGGCCCAATCCGTCCCCACGTCGACCGCACCACGACCTTCGACGACGTTCCCAGCCTCGAGCGCCACCCTTTCCTCGAGCCGTGCGCGGGCACTTTCGAGGGCCGTACCCAAGGCCTGGGCATCCGCCCCCTGGACCACCAGACGATGGGCAAAGCCAGAGCGCCCCGTCTGCGCGGTGAAGGCCAGGCGATCGAGCGACACCTCCGGCTGCTCGGAGAGGCGGCGGGTCCATCGAGCCGCGGTGGCTGCCAGCGCCTCGGGGTCGCGTGCCGAAAGCGTGAGGAGCTGGCGGGTTGTCGTTTCGGGCGGGCGATCGGATCGGCGCGACACCGGCGGATCCGCGACGATGATGTGAGCGTTGGCCCCGCTCATGCCAAAGGAGCTGAGCCCGGCGACCCGCGGCACGTCACCCGCTGGCCAGGACTGCGCTGAGGTGGGCAAGCGCAGGGGAAGCTCGTCCCACGGCACCTTGGGGCTCGGCGTCTCGAATCCCGGTTGCGGCGGAATCTCGCCGTGTCGGAGCGCGAGCACGACCTTGATCAGCCCCGCGACGCCGGCCGCGGCTTCGAGATGCCCGAGATTCGCCTTGACCGCCCCCAGGACGAGCGGAGCCTCCGCCGACCGAGCCGACCCGAAAACCGCACCCAAGGCTTCCGCCTCGATCGGGTCCCCGAGGTGGGTGCCCGTACCGTGCGCTTCGACGTAGGACACTTCGTTGGCCGGGGTCGCCGCCTGTTCGAGGGCGCTGCGCACCAGCGCCTGCTGTGCGAGGCCGTTGGGCACGGTGATGCCGCTCGAGGGTCCGTCGTGGTTGATCGCCGAGCCGCGAATCACCGCCCAGATGTCGTCGCCGTCGCGCTCGGCATCCGCCAGGCGCTTGAGCACCACCATGCCGCAGCCTTCGCCACGACCGAAGCCGTTGGCCGCGGATTCGAAGCTCCGGCAGCGACCGTCCGGCGACAGGACCTGTACGCTGGCCAGGAACAGCGTCACCTCGGGTGACAGCATGAGCTGGATGCCCCCGGCAACCGCCATCGAGCACTCGCGGGCACGCAAGCTGGCGCAGGCCAGGTGCGTCGCCACCAGGGAGGACGAGCACGCCGTGTCGACGGCAAAATTCGGGCCCTGCAAGCCCAGGAAGTACGACAGGCGCCCCGCCGCAAAGCTGTGGCCATTGCCGGTGCCGCTGTAGGGCCCGGCGGCCTCGAGATCACGCTCGTGCATCAGGCGTTGGGCAAAGTCGGTCTGGCCGATGCCGACGAAGACACCGGTATCCGATCCGCGCAATCGGTCCGGCGCCTGCCCCCCATGCTCCAAAGCTTCCCAGGTCACCTCGAGCAGCAGGCGATGCTGGGGGTCCATCAGCTCGGCTTCACGCTGCGATAGGCCGAAGAACGTCGGATCGAAGCGATCGACCCGGTCCAGAAAGCCACCGTGGCGGCTGTAGGTCTTGCCCGGGATGCCCGGTCGCGGATCGAAGTAGGCCTCGACATCCCAGCGGTCTTCAGGGACCGCACGAATGCCGTCGCGCCCAGCCTTGAGGAGCTGCCAGAAGGCGTCCGGATCGTCGGCGCCGCCGGGAAAGCGACAGCCCAGACCAACGATGGCGATCGGTTCGCGGTCGGCACGGGGTGCCGCGGCCCGCGCTTCAGCTTCGTGCAAGCGTGACTCGAGCTGCTCGATGTAGTGCAGCGCCCGCTGCCACTGGCCCATGGCTTCGGGCGCAACGTTCTCACGGGTCGTGCTCTCACGGGGCGCGCTCTCGGGCGCACCATGCTGTGGCGGACCAGCCGAACGCGGAGGATCTTGGTGCGTGCTCATGTCGACGTGCTCATGGGAAGCGGCTCACGAGAAGCCTGCCTCGACCTTGGCGGCGATGCGGGCCATGGCTTCTGCTTCGCTCAAGCCTTCTTGGTCTCGGGCTTTCCCGTGCTCGATGGATGGGATGGTGGTGATCGGGATGGCCCGCGTGGATGCGCCCGGCCACAGCAGCGTTGCCAAGTGGTCGGTCAGGGCGTCGAGGGTCGAATAGTTGAACAGGATTGAGGCGGGCAGCACGCGTCCGGCCAGCTCGTTGAGCTGTTGGGACCAAGAGACCACGATCAGGGAGTCCATGCCGAGATCTGCGAAGCCACGATCGTCGGGGAGCTCGTCGGCCGCAAAGCCGAGGGCGTTGGCGAGGGATTCGCGCAGATGATCGCGCAGCCACGCGACACGCTGATCCGCAGGCGCACTCGCCAGTCTCCCCACTTCGGTCGCCACGTGGGCTGCCACATCGGTCGCCGATTGCTGGCCGCCACCGTCCGCCGATGCACCCCGTTCCGATCCGCCCCGTTCCGATCCGCCATGCTCCGATCCACCGGCGCTCTCCTTCCCGAGCAGGGGTTCCAAGAACGGCGAGTCGACACGGAAACGTCGCGCGAGCATCTGCCAATCTGCGAGAACGGCGCCCGCCTGCCCATTCGGCACCGCGTCTTGGTGCGCCAGCAGGGCAAAGAACGTGTCGACGCCGTCCTGGGGCGGAATCGGCGTCAAGCCCGAGTCTCGCGCGGCGGATGGAAGCAGGCGACTGCGTCCCGCCTGGTCGAGGCTCGCTTCGGCGGCCACGCGTGCCGCCATGCCGGCCTCGTCCCATGGCCCCCACTGAATGCTCAAGCCGGGAAGGCCGGTCGCGCGGCGCATGGCGACCAGGCTGTCGAGGAAGGCGTTGGCGGCCGCATAGCTTCCCTGTCCAGGCGAGCCCAGAAGCGACGCCACCGAGGAGAAAACAACGAAGAAGTCGAGCGGATCCTCGTGCGTCGCGCAGTGCAGCGCCCACCCCCCTGCGACCTTGGGAGCGAGCACCCGTGCGAGGCGGGGTCCATCGAGCCGGGACAAGACGCCATCGTCGATCACCCCAGCGGCGTGCACAACGCCGCGCACGGGAGGCGCTTCGCGGCGCACGCTTTCGAGCTCACCGATCAGCGCATCATGGTCCGCGATGTCGACCGGCGGGGCCCACACCGTGACCCCGCGTGCACGCAGGTCGGCGAGGAAGCGCGCACGATCACCATCGGCCGCGCCGTGCCGGCCGAGCAGTGCGAGATGCCGCACGCCGCGCGCCACCAGTCCGTCGGCCACCACCCTCCCCAAGGCCCCGAATCCGCCTGCGATCACGTAGGTCGCATCGTCACGAAGCACCGGCGCGCCACGCCTTGCGGGCTGGGCCGTCATCGGCTCGCCGCCTTCCCGCCCGAGCGTCAGGGAGCGGAGGCGCGCGACGTGTCGACGCCCCGCGCGCAACGCCACGCGATCCTCGAGCGGCTCATTCGGACGGGCTGTGCGTCGAAGCAGCTCGTCGACCAGGCCGTCCCGCGAGCCACCCGCAGGATCGAGGTCCACCAGCCCGCCCCAACGCATCGGCTGTTCGAGCGCGATCACGCGTGCGAGCCCCCATAGGCCCGCCTGAAGCACGCCAATCCGTGAGGATGACGCCACACCCGCGGTCACGAGCCACAGACGAGCCCCCTCACGGTCCGCGGCCAACGCGCGCAGGGCGGTGAGGGCGGTACCGAGCAGCCGCTGCAGGGTCCGTACCGCTCCCCGCGCGCGCCCGCGGTCCTCGCGCAACGGTGGTGCGTCGAGCGCGCCGAGGTACACGATGCCGCGCACGGGCCCTCGTCGAGCGAGACGTTCGACAGCGGCCCGCAGCCGAGCCTCGGCGGGGCCGATCGCCGACGGGTCCGAGGCCGAATCTGGGTCCGCGGCCGGGGCGACGTGCTCCGGCTCGCTCCCGGGCGTGCTCGCGAAATCGTCGTCGAGATCC
>CALFAM010000125.1 GCA_937948815.1 uncultured bacterium | reverse complement strand
GTGGTGAACGCGCGCCTGGCCCATGGGGAGAGTGCCCATGGCAACGGGTACGAGGAGACCAAGGGGTGGGCACGTGTGCTGACGCCGAGCTATGCCAGCCCAGAGCAGATTCGTGGCGAGCCGGTGACCACCGCCAGCGATGTGTATTCGCTGGGGGTCTTGTTGTTCAAGCTGCTAGCTGGTTCTGTGCCGTACCGTTTCGAGAACCACTCGCCCGACGAGATCGAGAAGGTGCTGAGAGGCGCCACCCTGCCGAAGCCGAGTGCCGCGTTCGGCGCTGAACCCGCGGTAGCGGCAGAGGCCATCGCGGCGGCCCGCCGCCAGTCGAGATCACGGCTTCGTGCGCGCCTGGAGGGTGACCTCGACGCCATCGTGACCAAGGCGATCCGTCCTGCCTTGGGGCGTCGGTATGGCTCGGTGGAGCAGCTCGATGATGATCTGAAGCGGCATTTGAGTGGCTTCCCGGTGCATGCAAGGCCAGACGCGGTCGTGTACCGACTCGGCCGGCATGTCCGGCGGCATGCCCGGGCGGTGGTCGGCGCCGTGCTCCTGTTGACCGCCTTGACCGCGATCGTCGGAGCGCTTGCGTGGCAGAATCGCCAGCTTGCCGAGGAGCGGAATCGGGTGCGCCAGCAACGGGACGCAACGACGCGGGTGCTCGCCTTTACCGAGCGGATCCTCGGGCTTGCCGACCCGGCGGTGGCCCAGGGCAAGGCTTGGACGGTCGCGGAGGCGCTGCACCATGGCAACGCTTTGATCGAGAACGAGCTCGAGGATGCGCCCGGCGTACGCTCGCAGCTCCACGGAACCGTCGGGCGGGTCTTCCGCAGCCTTGGCGAGCCTGCCGCGGCCGTGGAGCATCTCGAGAAGGCCCTCGAGCTTCGGCGCCGAATCGACGGCCCGACCCACGTGGAGACGGCCGCGGCGATGAGCGACCTGGCGGCGGCGTGGGCCGCTGCGGGGGACCATGCCCGTGCCGCGGCGATTTCGTTTCAGGCGGTCGAGCTCTACCGCCACCAGCCTGGTGATCGGGGTCGCGGCTCGAAGGATGGCTCGAATCATGGCCTCGTCGCGGCGCTCAATACCTATGTTCACGCCTTGTGCGCAGGTGGCGATTTCGCTTCGGCAGATGAGGCGTCCACCGAAGCCCTGGACCTTGCCCGGCGTTGGTTCGATGCACGCCATCCCGAGCTCGGCCGCGCCATGCACAACCGAGCGCACCTGCTCAACCAGCAGGGCGACGCCGAAGGCGCGGCGACGCTGTATCGCAAGGTGCTCGTGGTTCGGCAGGAAACGCTCGGCGAGCCGCATCCGGCGGTCGCATCAACCCTGGTCAACCTCGGCATGACCCTGGAGCGGCAGGGAGCGTTTCGCGAGGCCGAGAGCTACTTTCAACTCGCGCTGGCGCAGCAGCGGTCGCTCTGGGGAGATCGCCACCCGGATCTCGCGCCGACGCTGAACAACCTGGCGGTGCTGTACCAGGATGTCGGCCGGTGGGCGGAGGCCGAAGCCGCCTACCGGCAGGCGATCGATCTCTTCGACGAAGGCAACATTCAGCACCTGCGCTTGCGGACCGAGCTGGCCGCGCTGCTCGACAAGACCGAGCGAGGGCCGAAGGCCGAGGCTCTCCTGCGTCAGGAGCTGGACTACTGGCGGCCCAAGCTGCCGTCGGGCAACACCTTGGTCGCATGGGCGGAGAACACCCTCGGCTCGGTACTGACCGGGCAGCAGCGCTACGACGAAGCGGAGGCGCTGCTGGTTCGCACCGTTCCCCTGATTCGCGCGCGGCGCGGACCCGAGGATGCCTACACCCGCAAGGCGGAGGCGCGCCTTGCGCGCTTGGGTGCGTCAATCGCGGCTGCGAACCTGGGGCATCCCGCCGGGAAGCCAGCCGGCAACCCTGGCGGATCCGGTACGCCCTGACCCACCTCGCAGCTTTCCGTGGGCGCCCGGCGAAATTCTGAGCGCTCGTGATCCGGATGCATCGATTTCGGCGCGTGACGAGTCAGAGCCTCGAAGAGCCCGTGGCTGGTCGGCTCGCCCAACCGGCATCGATTCGGTCGCACGCTGAACCGAAACGAGGAGTCGCGCGGGCATGCTGCCAGCGCGGCATTCAACGATCGACAAGGAGGTAACGATGACGAAGAGGAAGAGGATCCTCTGGGGAGTGCTGGTGACCGTCGTGGCGTTGCTCACGCTTCGTCCCGCATCACACGTGGAAGCGATGGGTGGCTCGGGTTCTTCGATGATCTGGATGACTACCAGCAACTGGCTGAACTGTGACCAGACCGGACCGACGCCGGAGTGTGCCGACTACGGGACACCCACCGGCAGCACGGTCCAGATGACCTGCTGTGTGCCGCGTAGCGCGCTGGGGACGTCGGACATGTCCGCGTGCTCGGGCGACGGTGGCCAGGGGCGGGATCGGATCGAGCTGTAGTCGGAGCGACCCACCAACGTCAAAGGAGACTGAACCATGTCGAAGCACACGTCTTTCCGTAGCGCCACCATCGTCGCAGCTGCGCTACTCGTCTTGCTGCCCGCTGTCGGCCTGGCGGAAACGGCCCGGTTACCAGAGACCATGAGCTCATTGCTGTCACAGGCTCTCTTCGGCGAGTCGGCTGTCGAACACCCGACAGCCACGGCAGCAAAGGGGGAGCGTTGTGCGAGCCCGCGTCTCGTGCCCGAGCTGATGTTTGCTCCCGAGCCGCTCGGCGCTTCGTGCGCGAGCCAGTGTCGGGACACGTACTTCAGCTGCCTCGATGATTGCGTCACGGCACCTTTCCCGGGCTGCGCCGACTTCTGCCGATTCGACGTTCTCTATCCCTGCTACAAGGCTTGCTTCTAGCAGCTCTCGGACCTTGTAGACGCGGGCCTGGCCAACGGGACGGGACCGCGTCTACAGATTGATCTCGTGGGCTTCCGGGGCGTCGGACGGGATGCGGATGTTCTCGACGAGCCGCTGGATCTCGGCCGGTGGTGGCGGCGTCAGGCGGGAGATCGTCAACGCGACCGCGAAGTTGAGCAGCATGCCCAGGGTGCCGATGCCTTCGGGGGAGATGCCCCACCACCAGTGCTCCGGGGTGTTCAGCTCGGGGCGAATGAACTTGAAGTAGCTGATGTAGCTGGCGGTGAAGACGATGCCCACCACCATGCCGGTGATCGCGCCCTGGCGGTTCGTCCGCTTGGAAAAGATGCCGAGGAGGATGGCGGGAAAGAACGATGACGCCGCCAGACCGAAAGCAAATGCGACCACCTGGGCGACGAAACCGGGTGGGTGGATGCCGAAGTAGCCAGCGACGATGACAGCGAGCCCGGCCGTGATCCGAGCGGCGGCGAGCTCCTGTTTTTCACTGATTCCTGGCATCAGACTCTTCTTCAGAAGGTCGTGAGCCACGGACGTCGAGATCACCAGCAGCAGGCCAGCCGCGGTGGAAAGGGCCGCGGCCAGTCCGCCCGCGGCGACCAAGCCGACCACCCAGGCCGGCAATCGCGCGATTTCCGGGTTGGCCAGCACCATGATGTCGCGGTCGATGACCAGCTCGTTTTCCACTGCAGAGTCGGGACCTCGGTACTGGATCAAGCCGTCACCGTTCTTGTCCTCGAAGTGGAGAAGTCCGGTGTCCTGCCAGTTGCGAAACCACTCCGGTGCTTCGCTGTAGGGCCGTTCGGAAATCGTGGTCAGCAGGTTGGTGCGGGCAAACGCCGCGACCGCAGGCGCGGTGGTGTAGAGCAAGGCAATGAACAGCAGCGCCCAGCCTGCGGAGACGCGTGCCGCCGACACCTTGGGAACCGTGTAGAAGCGCACGATGACGTGGGGAAGCCCGGCAGTGCCGACCATCAAGGCGGCGGTGATGAAGAAGACATCGAGGGTGGACTTGTGGCCAGCGGTGTAGGTGGCGAATCCGAGCTCGCGGCTGAGCCCGTCGAGCTTGTCCAGGAGGCCGGCGCCAGAACCGTCGGCCAGGGTGCTACCGAAGCCGAGCTGTGGGACGACGTTGCCCGTCATCAGCAGGGAAATGAAGACTGCCGGTACCAGGTAGGCAAAGATCAGCACGCAGTACTGCGCGACCTGGGTGTAGGTAATGCCCTTCATGCCGCCGAGGACCGCATAGAAAAAGACGATGCCCATGCCGATCAACACCCCGGCCGTGATGTCGACCCCGAGAAAACGCGAGAAGACGATGCCAACCCCGCGCATCTGTCCCGCCACGTAGGTGAACGAGACAAAGAGGGCGCACAGCACGGCGACCAGCCGCGCAGTCTGCGAGCCGTAGCGATCGCCCACGAAATCCGGCACCGTGAACTTGCCGAACTTGCGTAGGTAGGGCGCCAGCAGGAGCGCCAGCAGCACATAGCCGCCGGTCCAGCCCATGAGGTAGACCGAGCCGTCGCGTCCCATGAACGAAATCAAGCCAGCCATCGAAATGAACGAGGCCGCCGACATCCAGTCCGCAGCCGTGGCCATGCCATTGAGCAGCGGTGGTACCTGTCCTCCGGCGACGTAGAACTCACCGGTCGAGCTTGCCCGGGCCCAGATTGCAACACCGAGGTAGAGCGCGAAGGAAACGCCCACCATCACGAAGGTCCAGGCTTCGACGTTCATGGGGCCCGCTCCAGGCCGCGCTCCAGGCCCGGCTCACCATCACGCGCGGGTGCCCGCTCGCCCGTGGCGTGCGGGGATCGTTCCGGGGGCGATCCGCTCTCCGCATAGCCGAAACGTCGGTCGAGACGGTTCATCAGCCACACGTAGACGAAAATCAGCACGACGAAGACGAAAATCGAGCCCTGTTGGGCGAACCAGAAGCCCAGCCCGAATCCGAAGAACCGAATGCGGTCGAGGGCATCGACGAAGAGAATGCCCGCCCCATAAGACACGACGAACCAGAGGCTCAGCAGAACCGCGAGGTAGCGGAGGTTGTGGCGCCAGTAGCGCTGGGCGCGATCGTTGCGAGACGTCATGGGGCGGCTCCTTCGAGCAAATGGCAGATCGTGGCCCGATGCTACACGCCCCGAAGCCTCTGGCGTCTCGTCGACGTGGCTGCGCCTACGGGACATCGTCGGCTTCAGCAGGCGGTTCCGTCCTCGCGAGCAGGCCCGCCTCGGCCATCAGCCCGGCCAGGTAGGGGCGAGACTCGTGCCAGCCCGCGGCAATGATCTGCTCAGCGGGTGCACGGGCTTCCTCGACGCGTCCGAGCTCGAGCAACGCTTGGAGCTGAATGACGGTCACGGGTAACGTGTCGCTGCGCTCGACAAGGTCTTGGAGCGCAGTGAGGGCGCGCTGGGCCGCGGCTTCCGCCTGGGAGCGATCGGTCAGCAGGCTGGCCATTTCCAGGTGACCGGCGGCGAGGAATTCCCACGCCTGGGAGACGGTGGGGTCGCGTACGGTCCAGCGCTCGAAAAGACGGATGGACTGGCGGAGGGCATCGATCGACCGTGGGCGGTCCCCCAGCTTTTCGATGACCGTCGACAGGCCCCACCAGGCCGAGGCCGCCTCGGCCAGGTAGTCCGTGCGCGTCGGGTCAGAATCGGCGAGCTCGGTCAGCATGCGCACGGCTTCTTCGGCGATCGGCTCGCCAGCAAGTGGATTTCCACTCATCGAAAGTGTCGCGCCGAGGTCCTTCAGCGTCGCGCCCAGCCACTTGCGCAAGTCCGGGCGCGGCTCGATGGTGAGCAGCTCTCGTCGCAGCGAGACGCTCCGCCGGAACGCGTCGATCGAGCTCGAGAGGTCGGCCTTGTCGCGCAAGGCCCAGCCGAGCTCGCTCAGATCCCAGGCAATCTCCTCGCGCTGGTGAAGGGAATCCGGGTCGGCGGCGAGCAGGTCTCGGCGAATCGCCAGCGCTCGTTCGACCGAGGCCAAGGCTGCGTCGCGCTCGCCGAGGCGTTCGAGGACGTCTGCCATGCGCCGGTGGTCGTAGGCGAGGCCGTCGAGAGCGTCGGGGCCGGCGCCGGAATCGACCGCCCGTTGGTCGAGGGCGAGCGCGGCTTCGATGGCGACCTGGCCGCCGTCGATGTCGCCTTGCTGGAGCCTGACGCGGCCGAGATTGCGCAGAGCTTGCGCGTGGCGCACGGCCGAATCAGCCCGCAGCGGCTCCGGAAGAGAGTCGAAGTAGCCGATCACCTGCGTCGCGACACGATCGAGGAAGTCGCGGCGAGCGAAAGGCTCGAGCTCGGCATAGAGATCGTCGAGCAGGAAGGTGACGATCTGCTCGGCCTGCTCGCGAGCATCTTCGGCGGTGCGGCGTTCGCGCTTGACGTCGACGGTGTAGCGGATGGCGAAGGCGATGGCGAACAAGGCTGCGACCAGGGCGAGCGCCGCAGCCACGCTCGCCGCGCGATGACGCTTGGCGAGCTTGCCAAGCCGGTAGGCAAGGCTCGGTGGCCGGGCTTCCACTGGACGTTGGAGCAGGTAGCGCTCGATGTCTTCGGCCAGAGCGGCGGCAGAGTCGTAGCGTTCCGCACGATCCTTGGCCATCGCTCGGAAGACGATCCAGTCGAGGTCGTTGGCCAGGGCGGTTCGCAATGCCCGTGGCGTCGTACCCCGGGCGGCGGCGACCGCGCTGGCCCTTCTTGCATCCGCGATCCTTCGACTCGGCCGGGTCGGTTCATCTTCCCGCGTACGGCGCATGACCTCGGCAGCACTGGTTTCACGATCACCGAAGGGTCTGGCTCCGCAGAGCAACTCGTAGAGGAGGATCCCCAGCGAGTAGACGTCCGTGCGTGTGTCGACGTCCGACCCCTCTTGCGACTCCGGGCTCATGTAGGACGGCGTACCGAGAATGCTGCCAACCACCGTGCCGGTCTGCTCGGAATCCGCGTCGAGCAGCTTGGCGATGCCGAAGTCGATCACCTTGGGTGTCGGCTGGCCTTCGTTTTCAGTGACCAGGATGTTCGACGGTTTGAGATCACGATGGATGAGCTGGCGGCGGTGGGCGTGCTCGACGGCCCGACAGACGGCAACGAAGAGCGAGAGCCGAGGGGCGATGCCGAGATGATTGCGGTCGCAGTAGCTGGTCAGCGGAAGACCGGACACCAGCTCCATCACCACATAGGGGCGGCCGTTGGTGGTCATGCCCGCCGCGAACATCTGGGCGACGTTCGGATGCGACAGCCTGGCCAGGGCCTGCTGCTCGATCTCGAAGCGTGCCCGCTCCCAAGGCAGGGTCAGGGCCGAGCGCAACAGCTTGATCGCGACCCGTCGTTCGACTGGCTCCGCCTGCTCGGCTTCGTAAACGACCCCCATACCGCCCTCGCCGATCACCCGTACGATGCGGTAGTCGCCGATCATGCGTGGGGGCGCCGAAGCCTGGGGGGCGAAGGCTTCGATCGCCTTGCGGGCACCCCGAATCGGGGGCCCGATGGTGGCGGATGACTCGCTCTCGCTGCGCAGGAGGGCGATGGCTTCGGCGATCAAGCTCGGGTCGTCGCAGCGCGCCCGCAGTCGTGCCTCGAGGGTGTCGTCGTCGGCGTCGAGGCCGGTTTCGAGGAGGACGGCGAGCTGTCGGTCGCGCGTCAGGTCGGGGGACGCCATCGGTCGGCCTGCTCAGTCGCGGTTTTCGAGCCAGCGGCCCAGGAGCAGCCGGGCCAGTCGCCATTCGCGGTTGACCGTCGGTCTGGAGATGCCGAGAAAGGACGCAATCTCTTCTTGTGTCAGACCGCCGAAGGTCTGCAGCTCGACGATTTTTGCCTTGCGGGCGTCGATGTGCTCCAGCCGTTCGAGGGCCTGATGGAGCGTGAGAATCTCGACCTGATCCTGGGCGTCGGGGGTGGGCGAATCCACGAGGGTGATGCGATCGCTCGCGCTCGGCCGCTTGGCGGCCTGCTTCCGGCGCGCATGGTCGACCAAGACGCGTCGAATGGCGTGGGCTGCAGCGCCGAAGAAGTGGGCGCGATTCTCGAACGACGCCCCGGGACCGGCAAGCCGCATGAAGGCCTCGTGCAGAACAGCGGTCGGTTGCAGCGTGTGGTCGCGGCGTTCGCGCTCGAATGCATTGGCGGCGACTTGATGCAGCTCGTCGTAGACCTGGGGTAGCAGCTCGTCGATCGCGCTCTTGTCGCCCTTGCGCCACCGAACGAGAAGCTCGGTGATCTCGGTGGTCGGCAGCTGTGAATTCTCGTCGTCACCCATCGCGTACTGTCCGGTGGACGCGCTCGATCAGGACGCCCAGCGCCCGCTGGCCGCAGGCTGAAGACGTCTTTTTCCGCTTCTACGGGCAGCCTAGCATGCAGGGACGAGCGAGCTTCGCGGCAGCCTGCTACGCTCGTTGGCCGATGCCCGCAACCGGAAAGGAACAGGCGATGCAAGATCTTTCGCGGCTCGTGCGACTGTGCGCGACCCTTTGTGTTTTCGTGACGCTGCTGCTGGCGACCTCGGCGTGCCGGGACGTGAGCGCACCCCCCGATGCACCAGCGTCACCCAACGCTCATCCCGGTGAGCTCGCCGCCGACATCACCGATCCCTCGCCGCTCGATGTCTGGTGGGACACGCTGGCGTCGTTGTGCGGCCATGCCTTTGCCGGAGAGCTCGTCTCGACCGATGAGGCCGACGCTGATCTCGCGGCGCAGCCGATGGTGATGCACGTGCGCAGGTGTGAAGGGAAGCGTCTCGAGATTCCGTTCCACATTGGTGAGAACCGTTCACGCACCTGGGTGCTGACGCGTCACGAAGCGGGGCTGCATCTCCAGCACGATCATCGGCACGAGGACGGCAGTGAGGACGAGGTCACGCTCTACGGCGGACAGTCTGACGGTCTTGGAAACGAGACGGACGGCGTCTACACGCAGTTCTTTCCCGTGGACGATTTCTCGAAGCAGCTCTTCGGGACGCATGGGTTGGGAGCTTCGACCGCTAACGTGTGGAGCATCGAGGTCGTTCCCGGTGAGCGCTTTTCCTACATTCTGCGTCGCCCCGGGCGTCATTTTCAGGCCGACTTCGATCTCCGCCAACAGGTGGAAGTGCCGCCCACGCCCTGGGGTCACGACGAGTCCTAGGCATCCGGAAGCCAGTCCACACGTCGCGCGGTTCGCGCCTGGCATCCGGCAATCTGGGGTGTGGACACTGCCACGAGCAGCAAACCGGGCGCCAGACCCATCCCAGCTGGTCTGACGCCCGGCGCGTTCCCGTCTTCTGCGGCCGACCCGTGGCCCGGCGTCGGTCGACATCCTTCCCGGAAGAAGAAGTCAGCGTCATGCCCCCCAGTTCCGCATGACGCTGGCATCGAATCGGACCGCGCCACCTCAGCGTCGGTCCCAACAAGATCCCTCTCTGCATGTAACCCTACCTACATGCACCCCCTGGCTCGGGCGGCGGCCGCTCGCGAGCCCACCGGGCGCGTTCGGCGACATCCCTCCTGTGCCGGCGCCCTGATGGCTGGCCGGCAAGCAAACGATGCTTTCGACCAGCCACTACTAAGAACTACGCAAACGCTCGTCAGATCCCGCCACACAATCGGAAAAAACTTTCAGCGCACCGAACGTTCCGTCTCGGGGGCAGGTGGGGATGCCACCAGATCCAGTGTCTTCAGGCGGATGGCGAGACCAAGGCGCCCAGCGCCTGCTGCTTCCGAATCGCATGAATCGTCTCGTCGAGCTGCTGGAGGAAGCGCGAGCGGTCGCGTTTGGTGAAGGCATTGGGGCCGCCGGTGATCTCGCCCGCGTCACGCAGATCGGCCATCAGCTCCCGGGCGGCCACGGCGTTGCCAATGTTGTCTTCCGTGAAGGGCTTGCCCGTGGGCCGGAGCGCCCATGCTTTCAACGCGAGACAGCGGTTGGCCAGCAGAATGTCCGTGGTGATAACGATGTCGCCGGCGCTTGAGTGCTCGACGATCCAATCATCGGCCGCGTCGAGATCACCATGGACGACCTCGAGCGCGAGCCAAGGTTCATGCGGCACGTTCATCCAGGAGTTTGCCACCAGGGTGACGGAAAGCGCGTACCGACGGGCGACCCGGTAGACCTCCTGCTTGACCGGGCAAGCATCCGCATCGACGAAAATGTGCAGCAACGTTGATTCCTCCTCGAGCTGATGGCTGAAGTCTACCGGCAAGGGCGCGCGGAGAGTCCCCACACGCGCAGGCGTCTTCGAGCGCCGGATCACGTTTGAAACTCCACGGGTCGAATGCCGTAAAGATGACCATGGTCATTCAATGATCTTGGTCATTTCAAATCGAGAAGGGATCTCGCATGGCTTCAGACTGGCGGCAACGAAAGAAGGAAGAGCTCCGGCAGCGTCTTTACGACACGGCATTGGGCCTTTTCGAGACGGAGGGCTTCGAGCGCACGACCGTGCAGCACATTACCGAGACGGTGGGGGTGGCGAAAGGGACGTTCTTCAACCACTTTCCGACCAAGGAGCACGTGGTCAAGGCCTGGTACGACCGGATCACCTTCGAGTCCCTCGAAGACGCGCGAAAGCGCGACCCGACCACCGCTGAGGAGGCCATCGGTCGCCTCTTCGAAGACATGGCGAATCGGGCGAAGCAAGCTCCCGAGCTGCTGATGGCCAAGGCGCGCAACAGCGCCAACCCTTTGCTGCTCGAGGCCGAGCAAACCCAGGACAGCGAGATCGATCGCTATCTCTTGGAGGTGTGTGCCGCGGGGCGTCTCAGAGGCGAATTTGCCGACGATCTCGACGAGAAGTTCTTGGTCGATTTCCTCGGGGACCTCCTCACCGGTACCTCCAGGGCTTGGGTTTCCTCCCGGCCTCGGTTCGATTTTCCGACCGTCATTCGTCAACGCGTCCAATTCGTCTTCCGGGCCGCGAAGCCTGCGTGACGTTGGGCGACGGATTGCCTCTCACCTTCCCAACGACGGCCAACTTCGTCCTATGTGGAAAGACATTGCGCTCTTCGAGCTTCGCTATCAGCTTCGACAACCCATGTTTGCCGTCTCGGCGCTGGCCTTCTTCGCGCTGGCTCTCGGCCTGGCGTCATCGGACGTCGGGAACGCGATCGGTGCAGCCCCAGGGACGACCTTGCGAAATGCGCCCATCGTCATCCTGAGGCTGATGCCGATCCTGAGCCTGCTCGGTCTGTTCGCCGTCGCAGCCTTTGTCGCCAGCGCCGGCCTCCGGGACTTCGAGCGGCGGAGTGAGATGCTGTTCTTCACCAAGCCTCTCGGCAAGGTCGACTATTTTCTCGGCCGCTTCGCGGGCTCGATGACAGTCTCGTTCGTGGTTCTCCTGGCTGCTGTCGTCGGCCTGGCGGCGGGCACGTTCGCGCCCTGGCAGCCGCCCGACCGCATCGGTACGTTTTCGCTGTCCGCCTACACGATGGGACTGTGGGTCATCATCGTGCCCAATCTTCTGGTCATGGGGGCGTTCTTCTTCGCCTTGGCGACCTGGAGCCGGCGCCGATCCTTGACCTTCGTCTGTGTCGTCTTCTTCATCGGCATGCAGGATGCCGTCGAGCTGGTCGCGGATCGTTTCGAGAGCCGGGTCGTGGGAAGCTTGCTCGAGCCATCTGGTGTCGTTGCCCTGGGAAACATCTCTCGGTATTGGTCGCTGGAAGAGCAGCAGGCCCAGCTACCAGCGCTGGGCGGCATACTCCTTGCCAACCGCCTGCTCTGGTTGAGCGTCGCGCTGCTGGTGTTGGTGACCAGCCTGCGGCGGTTCGATATGACGAACCGAGAGCGGCGAGCTGCAGGCGCGAGTCCGCGGCGGTGGTGGCGAACAGGGGCCGCAGTCTCCGAGCGGTCGGCGCCGAAGGGGTTCGAAGAAGGAGCGCGCACAGGCCCTTCGGTTGCCGAGCCGCGGGTGCCCACCCGAGCGCCCACACGGGTGAGCCGTACGGGGCGCGTGCGGCAGCTGCTGCGGCAGACGCGTCTCGAGCTCTCGGAGGTGGTCGCCGGGACGCCTTTCCTCACGCTCTTGGTCCTCGGTCTGATGTTCGTCGTGGCCTACAGCTTCGCCGCGGGCATGGACAACGGCACGCCGTCCTATCCGCTGACACATCTCATGCTCGAGGCGATTCAGCAAGGGGTCCGGTTGACGCTGGTCTTGATCGTGGTCCTCTATGCGGGCGAGCTGGTTCACAACCAACGATCGCTCGACTTGGCGGCGGTCTATGACGCCTTGCCGGTACCGAGTGGAATCTTTCTGGCGGCCAAGATTCTGGCGCTGGTCGCGACCATCGGGCTCTTTCTCATGGCTGCCATGGCGTCGACGATCGCCGTCCAGTTGAGCAAAGGATTCGTTTGGATCGATCCGTTGCTCTACGCGCAGGGACTCATGATCGTGGCCGCTCCTGTCCTGCTCATCGCGGTCCTGGCGGTCTTTTGTCAAGTGGTGACCCAGAACAAGTCTCTCGGCATCATGTTGACCGCGCTCTTCCTGCTGCTTCGCTTCGCGCTGCCACGGCTGGGCTTTGAGCACAACCTTTACCGCTATGGCGGGCATCCGCCGATCACCTACTCGGGGCTCAACGGCTACGGGCATCACATCGAGGCGTTCATCGCCTACATGATCTATTGGGGCTTCGCTGCCTTGATTCTTCTGGCGTTGACGCTTCTGCTCTGGCCGCGCGGTGCGGAGAGCGCGTTGCGGGCGCGGATCGCTCAGATTCGAATGCGAATGGCCAAGGCCGAGGTTGCCAGGCCGGTGCTCGCGATGCTCGTGGTCGGCGCGGTCGGCATGATCACGGCAGGAGGCTGGATATTCTGGAATACCAACGTTCGCAACCCCTATCTCGACCGCGATCGCATCATTCAGCGGCTTGCCGACTACGAGCTCGCCTATCAGAGCTATCGAGACCTACCGCTGCCGCGTGTCGTGTCGGTCTTCTCCGAGATCGATCTCGACCCGGAGCAGCGCCAGGTCGAGATCCGCGGGCGCTACGCTCTGGAGAACCAAGGCGAGAAGCCGATTCGGATCGTGCCGCTCACCGTCTCACCACGCTGGGTGGAAGGTGTCCTGCCAGTCCGTGGTGGCGTGACACTCGAGCGTGTCGATGGCCTCGACTACCGCATGCTGATCGAAGATCCGGCACTTGGATTCTACGTGCTCGAGCTTGCTCAGCCGATCGTTCCGGGGAGCGTGGTCGATCTGGCATTCACGGTTCGGGTCGATCATCGATCCATGGCCAACCGAGCCAATGACCTGGTCGTGGCGAATGGCACGTTCTTCAGCGATCAGAATTTCTTTCCCTTCGTCGGCTACGCGCGCAGCAATGAGCTTCGCGATCCGATCGAACGGGGCAAGCGCGGGCTGGCGAGAGGGGCGCGGTCGCCGAGTCTCGATGACCTCGACGCGCGGCAGCACAATTACTTGGCAGCCGACTGGGTGCAGGTAGAGACGATCGTCTCTACCCGCGAAGATCAGATCGCGCTGGCCCCGGGAAACCTCGAGGACGAATGGACGGACGGTGGGCGCAGGTTCTTCCACTACAAGACCGCTACGCCAGTCAACCTGTTCGCGATCCTGTCCGGCCGCTACGCGGTGAAACGAGAGCAATGGCGCGGTATCGACATCGAGATCTACTTCGAGCCGGATCATGACGTCAACATCGATCGATTCATGGCGACGGCAAAGGAAAGCCTGGCCTACATGACAGAGGAGATCGGCGTCTATCCGCATGAAGTCCTTCGCATTGTCGAGGTTCCGAGCTACCACGGAAAGGTCGCGTTCGCGTTTGCCGGCACGATTGCGTTTTCGGAGTCGTGGTCGTTCTCCGCCGATCTCGCGGCCGGTGAGCTGGATTGGTTGACCGCCGTGCTCGCGCACGAGATCGCTCACCAGTGGTGGAACCATCAGGTGATACCGGCCGATGTCCAAGGCGCGACCTTGCTCGGAGAGTCTTTGGCTCAATTCTCGGCGATGATGATTCTGGAGCGGAGGTACGGTCACCACGCGGTCCGGCACTTTCTCAAGTTCCACCTCGACCACTACCTTGCGCAACGGGGAAGCGAGCGTCGGCGCGAGATGCCACTGTTCCAGGTCGAGAACCAGGCCTACATCCACTACAGCAAGGCAAGTCTCGCCTTCTATGCGCTCGAAGATCTGGTCGGCGAGGCTGCGGTCAACCGCGCGCTGCGCTCGTTTCTCGAAGCGTTCGCCTTTCAAGGGCCGCCCTACGCGACTTCCAACGACCTCTTGCAGCATCTCCGGCAGGCGATACCGGTGGAGAAGCGCTACCTGGTCGCAGAGCTGTTCGAAACCATTACGCTCTTCGACAACCGCGTCGTGGATGCTCGGTACTGGGCGCTGGAGGATGGCCGCTATGCTGTCGAGCTGACGATTTCGGCGAAGAAGCTGCGGGACGACGGGCGAGGCCGGATGACCGAGACGGCGATCGACGATTGGATCGATCTTGGTGTCTTCGGAGACGGTGAGTCGGGCTCTCGACAGGAAGAAAGCGTCCTTCTGCTCGAGAAGCGGCGGCTTCGCTCGCCTCGCCAAACCTTCCGTTTCGTCGTCGCCGAGCAGCCAGCTCGCGCGGGGATCGACCCTTACAACAAGTTGGTTGACGTCATCTCGGACGACAATGTTCGGACCGTCCGACGCGAGCAGCCTCAACAGGAGACCGGACGTGCTGACGATTGAGAACCTTTCCAAGACCTATGCCAATGGTGTCCATGCTTTGCGAGGCGTGAACCTGACGATTCCGCGGGGGCTCTTCGGGCTGCTGGGACCCAATGGTGCGGGGAAGTCCAGCCTGATGCGTACGTTGGCGACGCTGCAAGAAGCGGATGATGGCACCGTGAAGCTCGGTGAGATCGACGTCTTGCGCGACAAACGTGCGGTGCGCCGTGTTCTCGGCTACTTGCCCCAGGACTTCGGCTTGTATCCCCGCATCGATGCCGAGACGTTGCTCGACCATTTCGCCAGCTTGAAGGGCATCGACGATTCCGAGGATCGCCGGCAGAGCGTCGAATCGCTGCTGCGTCTGACCAACCTTTGGCAGGTTCGCAAGCAGCGGTTGGGCACGTTCTCTGGCGGCATGCGGCAACGGTTCGGAATCGCTCAGGCGCTCTTGGGTAAACCCGAGCTGATCATCGTCGACGAGCCGACGACGGGGCTGGATCCCGAAGAGCGACGGAGATTTCTCAACTTGTTGGCCAGAATCGGCGAAGAGGCGGTGATCATCTTCTCGACCCACCTGGTGGCGGATATCCGCGAGCTGTGCAGTGAGATGGCCGTGATCGAAAAGGGGAGCGTGCGGCTCACCGGTCAGCCGGACCGGCTGATTGCGGCGCTCGAAGGACGGCTATGGTGCACGACTGTCGAATCCCATGAGCCCGCTGTTCACGGCAGCGGTGTCACCGTTCTCTCGACGCATTTGCGTGCTGGCCGCACCGTGGCGCGCGTGGAGAGCGCTTGCTGTCCAGGACCGGCCTATCGCGCAGTCCAGCCCAATCTCGAAGACGTCTACTTCAAAACGCTCCGGGAATGCGCGTGACGGGTGTTTGCTGCCGAGCTGTTGGTTCAGTGAGGGGATTCCGGGAGCGACCTGCGCGAGCATGCCTTGCTCGATGCCGAGCCCTGGAAAAGACCCGAGAGCGAGTTCCCGAACGGGCGCCCGCTGCTGTTCATCAGTAGCCGAAGCGCACAGGGCGACCGGGGCTGGCGGCGTCAATCGTTGCCGAGCGCGACCGTCGGACTGACGCGACTTGCCCGGTAGGCCGGAACGTAGCTGGCGACCAGTGCGAGGAGAACCAGGGCGAGCGCGACGCCGAGGAAGAGTGTCGGGTCGGTGGCCGTGGTCTCGAACAGCAGGCTCTCGAGGGTTCGTTGCAGCGCCAACGCGGCGGCGCTGCCGAGGGCGATTCCGGCGATCGCGAGACGGAGCGCTCGCCCGAGCACCAGCCGACGGACACTCGACTGACGAGCACCGAGGGCCATGCGAATGCCGATTTCTCGCGTGCGACTGGTCACCAGGAACGACAGCAGCCCATAGATCCCGATCGCCGCGAGGACCGCGGCCGCTCCGGAGAACGTGGTCATCAACGCCGTGGTGAACCGTTGGGGCGTCGCGGCCGCGAGCTTGCGGGCATCGAGGTTCTCGATTGTCGGCACCGGCAGGGTGGGGTCGATTTCGCCGATCGTCCTACGGATGGGCCCGGCAAGGGCAGTCTCGACGTTGGTCGTGCGCACCAAGAGCGTCATCCAAGGCCAGAAACCTTGGTCGACGAAGTACACCGTGTTGCGCGGTCCTCCACCGAGCTGTGTGTCGTTGAGATTGCCGACCACGCCCACGATCGTATGGACGCGCTCACTGTCTTCCCACAGCGCGACACGCTGGCCGATGGGATCCTCATCGGCGAATAGGTGCTCGGCCAATGCCCGGCTGACCACCACGACGGGTTCTTCGGCAGCCAAGTCAGCATGCTGGAGGACACGACCCTGCTCGAGTGGAACGCCGAGCGTTTCGAATAGGCCAGGCTGCACCGCCCGCCAGTCGGCAGTCGGCCCGCGATCAGCTTGTGTCGGTTCGCGGCCTTCGACCGAGATTCCCATGACCGTGCTGCCGGCCCCGATCGGCAAGATGTTGGAAGCGCTCACCCGCTCGATGCCCGGAATGGCCTCGAGCTCCTCGCTCAGTTGGCGAAGAAAGGCCAGGCGTGCCTCGGCCTCGTAGTGCGCAGCGGTCAGTGAGAGCGGCACGGCTACCACGCGACTGGTATCGATTCCCTGATCGGCATCGAGGAGCTGAACGAAGCTTCGTCCGAGCAAGGCGGCGCCGAGCAGCAACGTCATGGCCAACGCCAACTCGACGATGACCAGAACATCGCGGAGCCGCCCACCCGAAGTCACCCGCCGTCCGCTGGGACGCAGCGCGTCGCTGAGGTTGCCGGCCAGAACACGCGTCGCCGGAATCAGGCCGAAGAGGACGCCCGCAATCAGGGCGATCAGGGAGGCGAAGGCGAAGACGCGTGCATCGAGGGTGGCTTCGTCGAGCCGTGCGACACCACCCGGATTGAGGTACTTGATCAAAGGAATCGCCCAGCTCGCCAGGAGCAGGCCGAGACCGGCGCCGGCCACTGAGAGGCTCAGGCTTTCCGCGATGAGCTGGCCCATCAGACGCGGCCGGCTGGCGCCCATCGCGGCGCGCATCGCCAGCTCGGATCGCCGCTCCAGGCCTTGAGCGAGGAGCAGGTTGGAGACGTTGACACAAGCGATCAGCAGCAGCAGCCCGACGGCGCCGAGGAGGAAGGTCATGCGACGATCGAGATCGGGCCCGACGATCGCATCTCGCAGGCTCTCGACTCGCACGCCCCAGCCATCATTCGACTCCGGGTAGGTCTCGGCGAGGTCTGCGGCGATGGACATGAGATCGCCCTCGCCTCGTGCGGCCGTCACGTCGGGCTCGAGGCGGCCGATCCAGTTGAGCATGTGGTTGCTTCGATTGGCCTCTTCGCTCGGGCGAAGCGGTACCCAAACATCGATTTCACCCGGGTAGTCGAAGTCACGGTCCAGGATGCCCACGATCTGATGGGGACGCCCCGAAAGGGGGATCGTCGTGCCGACGATGCTCGGGTCGCCACCGAAGCTGCGTTGCCAGAGACCATGGCTCAGCAGCGCCACGGTTTGCTCACCGCCGGGACGGTCTTCGGCCGCCGTGAAGGTCCGGCCGACTGCAGGCTGCGGGCGGAGGACGTCGAAGAACGAGGCGGTGACCAGTGCCGTGTTCAGGCGCGTCGGCTCGCCCTGTTCCGGGACCCATGCGAGCTGATCGTTGCGAAAAGCCGCCAGGCTGGCGAAGGTCTGGTTGCGCCGTTGGTAGTCGAGGAAGTTGGGGATCGACGCAGAGAAGTCGGATCCCTGGGGCGTTATCTCGTAGAGCGCCACCAGGCGATCGGGCTCGGGAAACGGCAAGGGGCGGAGGACGACAGCATCGAGCACGCTGAAGATCGTCGTGGGGGCGCCGATGCCGATGCCGAGGGTCGCCGTCGCCAGCAAGACGAAGGCGGGGCGGCGGGTGAGGCGGCGGAGGATTTGTCGGGCTTCGCGCGCGATCGGGTGCATCTTCGGTGAGCTCCTTCTTTCCAGCAGTCTGTAGCAAGGGTCGCGCCACCTTGTGAGGACGCTGAAATCAGGCGCTCTTGCGTGCTGAGGCCACGCGTTCGTTCGATTTCGGGATCACGGCGTCGCGGATGCGAACAAGGCGGGGCGCGCACGTGGGCGCCCCAGTGGGGTTGGCTGAGCTTGACTGGTCCGGCTTGACTGGTCCGGCTTGACTGGTCCGGCTTGACTGATCCGGCTTGACTGGGCGGGTCGCGTGCTCAGCGTTCGCTGGGTTCGTCCTGCTTCGGAGCCATGGACCTGCCGATCGCGCTGATTCCTCGTTCCACCGATGTTTTGAAGAAGATCAGCCTGAGGAGCAGGAGGAGCCAGAATCCGGTGCCGAGTGGCGAGAGCCGCAGCCACGCGGTGACCGCAGCCACGGCCTTGAGACCGACCCCAGAAGCCAACCGTGAAACCGAGGAGGCGCGCGACCAGCACATCTACAGCCACCGCGAGCGTTGGCGGTCTTGCAGGGCTGCGATGAACAGGAGACCGATCGCGCAAGTGACGACGGTCGCAAGCTGTTGAGCCGTAAAGAAGTGGGGCAGTGCGGAAGCTTCGGCTACGACCTGAACGATCGCCAAGCCTGCCCCAAGGGCGCTCGCAACCAGCCATGCTGCCCAGGCCAGAAGCAGCTTCAGCGATCGTGACGGGGGCCTACCCGACCTGCTGGCGACCCAAGCCTCCTGGGCCAACTGGTAG
>CALFAM010000124.1 GCA_937948815.1 uncultured bacterium | reverse complement strand
CTGCGCCATCCTCGTCCTCGCATTCAGCATGGTCTCGGCATCACCAGCGATGGCCACGGACCCGGACAAGCAGCCGCACACGCCTTCCGAGCTCGAAGCCCTGGCGTTTCTGATCGGTGAATGGGACCTCGAGACTTCCTTCGCCCAGGCGGACGGCACCCGCCATTCGTCCGCCGCAACGCTTCGCGCGCGCTACGCCATGGGTGGTATGGGCATCCTCGTCGAGGAAACACATGGCATGGCCAACGACCCGAGCGAGCGCTTCAGCGGCGCCGTGCTCTATGGGGTCCATCCACGGAGCCGACGCATCGTCGGCGCATCGAACAACACACTCGGCAACCGCAAGCAGTGGGCCGTCTCCGTGCACGACGATCACCTCGAGGTCGTGCAATCGGGTGAGCTCTTCGGCGGCCGCCAAGGCACGAATCGACACACCTTCTTCAACATCACAGCCGACCGTTACGAGCTGCGCCTCGACGCTTGTGACCTGGCGATCGAGACCTGCACCGAAAACAGCTATTCCTATGTCGCCACGCGGCGTCGCACCACCCCACCGCCAGCCGCACGCGCGGACACGCCCCGTGCGCTCGCCGAGCGCTACCTCGAGCACTATGCCGCGCAGGACCTCGCAGCGCTCGAACCAATGCTGGCGGAAGACGCCGCGTTCCAGGATTCGGTCATGAGCCTCCAGGGCCGCGATCACGTGATCGCCGGCTTGCGTAAGGCATTCGCCTCCCTCACCATCGACGGCTACGAGATCGACCGCTGGATCGAGTCCGGGCCGAGGCTGGTCGCCGCGGATGGCGTGGCCCGCTTCCGGCAACGGCAGCCCGCATCGGACAGCGCCACCCGCGAGCTTCGTTTCGAGATCCCGATGATGGTTGTGCTCGAGATCGAGGGCGGACGCGTCGTACGCCACCTCGACGTGGTCGACGTGCCCGCGTACAGGGCACAGCTCACCACGCAGCAGCCGTAGGCTGGTCGGCTCGGGATCCGGGCAACCCTGACGAAGCCTACGGAATCGTCACCGACCCGTGCGCGGTGTTGCCACGCTCGAAGGAGTCGGGCGCGAAGGGTCAGGCCCCTGCGTGGCGCCGCCGCATGAGAGCAGCGCCTGCAAGTGCCAACAAGACAGTGAGGACGGCAAGGCCCGTGGAGTCCGCGATCGGAATCGGCACGCCGCTTGGGATGGTGACGGATCCAGTCACGGTCACCGCCAGGACCGCATGGCCCGCGGCAGTATTCGAAGCGTTACCGAGCGTGATGTCTGTCAGAGTCTTTCCGTTGACGTCGAAGCCGAGGTCAGCCAGCAGCTCGGCGGCACTGATCACCGCTTCACTGACCACCAACGTGGCGTCGGGGCTGCCGTCGTCGACACCGCCGGCACCCGTGAAGTCGACACCCAGATTGTCCTGGATGCTGACGCCGGGGCCAGGCGCAGTCGGGACACCGCCAAACGGTCCGAACCAATCCGGCCCGTTGAGCGTGACGGTGACCGACATGCCGTCGGCGAAGCCGAAGATGACGTCGAAGTCACCACCGCCGTTGCTGATCTGGTACACCAGGCCGATCTCGGAGGTGGCATCGAGCGTGATGCCGGGATCGACCAACTGGACCACGACCGTCTGATCGGGATCGGGCAGCCAGTCGGGCTGAACACCGATCATGTCGCCATCGGGGGCGGGATCAAAGGCCCAATTCCCATTGTCGACGGTGTTTCGATTTCCGAGGTGCAGAATGTCGAGATCACCCGATGCATTCACGACATCGTAGGTCAGGCCACTCAAAAAACTGGTGAAATCGTCGACCGAGCCCGCCGCGCCATCGACGATCAACGCCCGGTCCGAGATCGACCGAAAGCCGTTCGGTGCGTCCGGCTGGCCAGCCTCACCCGTGTGCACCATGCCGTTGAAGTTGGCGTCGAGCGCCAGCGGGAATTCCGCCCCTTGCCCGCTGGCGGTCCATGCGACGAGGAACATGGAAATGGCGGCTGCGAGGAGCACGTGACAACGTGGTTGCGCGGCGTCATGTCGGGCATAGCTCATCCGCTTCATCCTCATCCGTGGCGGCTGCTCCGATAAACGGCAACGGGCAACCTTTGTCAATTCAGCAGAAACCAGCGGCTGCATGCGCCGATTTACGAACGATTCGTCGAGACGTTGAATGGACTATAGCAAGTGAAATATAGCAAGACGACAAAGCAACGAGTCGCGGGGGTCGCGCAAGGACCCAATGGCCATTCATCCCTGGCCGCTAGAATCACCCTGCGGTCGGCTGGGGGTACCGCCCACCAAAGACTGAACGACGCTCTACTCATGCCTGCACGTGCACGAAGGATGGAGACGCTGTGACCATGATCATTCGAAGCTTCCTGCCCTATGTCGTTGCCAGCGCGCTGCTCGCGGTCGGCTGCCAGGTCAACGAGACGCCGCCGAGCACCGACGACCTCAGCCATCGTGGGACCTTGTTGGTGCGTGGCGTGTCCATTGTCGATCCGGCAACGGGCCGGGCGTCAGACCCGGTCGACATCTCGATCGGAGGCGAGAAGATCCTGGCCATCGCGCCCGCCGGCACCATGCTTTTCGAGCCGGATGCAGCGGTTCTCGACGCCCGCGGGCGCTACGTGATCGCCGGCTTGATCGATGTGCATGCCCACATCGGAGACGGCGGGATCGGCGTGCAGACCGACGCAGACCGGGCCCGAGCGCTGGCGCAATTCCTGCGCTACGGCGTCACCACGATCTTCGTCCCTGGCGGAGGCGGCGGCAATGACGATCATCTTGCCGCCTGGAAGAACCGTTGTCGCCCAGTCACCGAACCATGTCCGCAGCTCTTCGGAAGCGGTGCGCTGATCACGGCGCCCGGAAGTCACCCGATCAGCACCATCTGGGAGATGCCGGACGACGTCGATGCCGCCACACTCTACGCACGCGGCGCCGTCACGGTCGAACACGTGGAGGAAATTGGCCCCTTGCTCGACCAGAAGCAGGCTGCTGGCCTCGGGGCCATCAAGATCGTGATCGAAGACTGGATGGGCGAAGTGCCGCGTCTCTCGAACGAGCTGATCCGACACCTGGTCGAAGCCGCCCACGAACGGGACATGCGTGTGTTGGCCCACATCAGTACCGCGCAGCACGCCGGTGATGCCGTTCGTGCCGGCGTCGATGGCCTGATGCATTCGGCCGAGGACTCGATCGCTGACGAGCTCTTCGCCGCGATGGCGGCCCAGGGCACCTACTATGTGCCCACCCTCGCCCTCTACGATGGCTTCTTCGATCGCGCCGAAGGACAGACCGCACCCGAGCCCTATGCCGTGGCTGGCGCATCACCGCGGGCGTTGGCCAGTCTCGAGTCATTCGGAGTCTCGCCATTCACGGCCGAGCAGGCACGGGAAACCCGTCTCGTGCTCCTGGACAACCTTCGCCGCGCGGCAGCTGCAGGCGTTCCGCTGGCGGTCGGCAGCGATGTCAACAACCCTTCGGTTTTCCCGGGCTACTCCACCCACGAAGAGCTCGAGCTGATGGTCGAGGCCGGCTTGACGCCTGCCCAGGTGTTGTCCGCGGCGACGCTTGGTGGCGCAGCCTTTCTGGTGCAAGAGCACGAGCTCGGCAGGATTGCCGCGGGCTCTGTTGCCGACCTCCTGATCCTCGACCACAACCCGCTCGAGGCGATCGAGCACAGCCGCACGATCTACGCCGTCATCCATCGCGGCCAGCAGGTCGAAGGCGTGATCAGCGCATCGACGCAGCCCTAGCTGCGAGCAATCAGAAGGACACCGGCGCCGCGATCGGCGGCAGGCAATCGACGTCACATTCGGTCGCCTGCTCGGCGACGGAAGAGCACCAAGGCCAAGCCTGCCAGGATCATCCCAAAGACGAGGAGCCCGAGCTGGGAGAGCGCGGGAACCGTGGTGACAGGGCCGCGATCGAAAATGGCGAGGCTTCGCGCGATCGTATTCTGGGAACCCTGCAACCAGGTCACGGCTGCGGTCTCGAGGTCGATGGCGACGACATAGTAGTCCGGCGGCAACGGGCCGCTGGCTTGCCAAGTGATGGTGAGCAATCGGCCGAAGGCGTCGAGGTACGCACCCGGCGTCGGGGCTCGCATGTCCGGGATCTGCGGCCCGGGAATCGCGACCTGATTCTCGACGTCGAGCTCGAACGACCGAATGAACCGACCAGGCGGCTCTTCGAAACCGAGCGCGACCAGACCATCTGGGCCGCCGGCAAGGCTATGCAAGATGACCAGGGGAAATTCCGCCATGAGGTCGAGCATGCCGGAGGCACGGTCGACGCGCCAGAGGCGGGTGCTGCCACCAAGAAGCGCGGGCCGCTGCTCCGAAAGGAGCACCGTTCCCGAGCTGTCGACAAAGAGAGACAGGACTGGCACTCCCTGGATACTCGGCCGTGGCTCGAGCGGAATCTGCGACAGGATCTGGCCGGTCGCCGGATCGATTTCCGCCAGATCCCGATCGTGGGTGACGCCGAGCAGTCGCCCATCGATGTCGAAGGCAATCACTTCGAACCGCTCATCGAGCGGACCGACGGTCGCGATGCTGCCGTCCTCCAGATCCCAAGTCCGCAGCGCCTGCTCTCCGCCGGTCAGCGAGCCGGAGACGAAGTAGGCGAGATCCTGGCCTCGCGCAGCCGAAAACGGCAGAACGAGAAAGAGGACGGCCAGCACGAGGCTATGAGCGGATCGGACGAGCATAGATGATCTCCTTGGTGTCGTACGAGAGCGAGCGGTCGCGATGATGTGCTGCGCCTCGGATGGCGCCAGCCACGGGAAGCGTTGCAACGCGCTGGCCATTCAAAGAATGCTACTGTAGCATTCTTCTGTCACACGACCAATACGGCGCGAGGCCGCTGAAAACGTGCTCAGAGATCATCCGTGGGGCGAAGCAGTTGGAACGAGCGGCAAGCGGCAACTTTCACACTCGCTTGCCTCCCCGCGGTATTCACCACGACAGTGCGGACAGAATCCCGTGGCGGATGGGTCCTCCAACGCCGGGGCGCAGCGGATCTGTGTCTCCTCGAGCCCGCATGCGAGGGCGAGGGCCATGACCCGCTCCCCCTCGGCCCGCCACCACTGCTGCCAGCCGCTGCCAGCATCCCGTTCGGCGGCGTAGGCGGCTTCGTGGAACCGGCGGCGCAGGTGCGGCAAGGCGAGTGGCGGTGCGAGCAGGTGGGCAGCGGCGGTATGAGGGTCGACGCCCTGCGCGAGATCCAGGGCCAGGGCGTCGCCCGCGCGCAGGAGGTTGGGTGGCGACAGCAATAGCGGGAAGAGTACCCCCGTCGTCTCGGCCAGCCCCGCGCGTCCGATTCGCCGTACGGCGCGCACGGCAGCCACCGCGGTGACGACCAGCGCGATGGCACCCAACGTCGCGATCGCGGACGAAAGACGGGGATTGTGGAGAGGATAGAGCGCGATCGGCAGCGCGACCCCGATCAGCCCGAACGACAGCCACGAGCTCCAGCGGGTGCGTCGAAGGTATCGGTCGATGCTGCGAAGCTGTCGCTTCAATGCGTCGACCTCGGCCTGCGCCCGCTCTGGCGCCGCCAGAGGCTCGGCTTTCCCGCCTACCATCCCGGCGCGAGTCCGCAGGCGCTTCTCGAGCGCGCGCGCGTGGGCTGGCGCGGGAAGACGGAGCCTCCGAATGCCCGGCAGGTGCAGCCAGTGATGATCAGCCTCGGCCTGGCCGACGTCTCGCCAGGCGACGCAGTCGTAGCAAGCGGGATCCAGGCGCGCCATACCGGCGCCACCGGCGCGGCGCACGTAGAGCCCTTCCTCGGTGGGAACCAGCTCTGGCCCGGCAAGGCGCAACGCGCGGATGCCTGGCCAGGGCGGCAGCAGTCGCACGCCACCGGCCACGCGGCGGAAGGCTCTGTCGGCCAGCCCCCGCCTCGTCAGTGCCCAGAACAGCACGTTCTCCGCGCCCACCAACACCAGGCAGTCGACCAGGAAGAAGAACGCCACGAAGGGCCAGAGCTGGTACAGCGCTGGAAACATCGATGCGACGAACGGAAGAGCCCAGGCTGGGCTAGCCGATCTGCTCGCTCGACGGATCGGCGCGCTTCCCGCCCACCATCCGCTTGACCATCGCGCCGAGGGCGGCAATACCCAGCAGCAGGACCTTCCAGGCCTTGCCGAGGAACTTGCCCAAGACCGCAAACAAGCCAAGCTTGGCCGCTGCCACGCCCGCGCCGCCGGCGACCAGGGCCGTCAAGCCGTAGCCTGCGAGCTTGTCGCCCTCCTTGAAGTCGCCATATCGATTGCCATCGACATAGGTGAATCCCGCCAGCACAGACTCGACTTCCGGACGGTCAGCTTCGAGCTGCCCCGCGCCAGTCACCAGGGTCACGGACATGTACCCCTTACGGCCGAGCAGGCGTACGTTGTAGTTGGTGATCCGGTTGTCGCTCTCGTCCGCGGCCTCCAGTGCCCACTGAAGGTTGTGAGACGCGGAGTCATAGTGAGGCGCGATCTGCCACCCGACCACGTGCAGCTCACCGCCACCGTTCTCCCGCCGGTATTCGTTCGCGGCTTCTGTGGCCTTCGAGATGTTCTCGAGCAAGGCAGCCGCGTCGATCTCGTCTTGGTCCGAATCTTCGACATAGCCCACCGGCTGATGCTCGAACACTATGAACCAATTCTTGTTCTCGTCATTGGGCGCGATCAGCCCGACTTCGGAGCCGTCGGACGGATTGCCCATCGCTTCCATCAGGGTACGGGTGGTCTCCGCGTCGAGAAAGTTGTAGCCGGACGGCACCTCGACTTGGGCGATCTGATCGCCCAGCTCGGCGACGAAGGGTCCCGGCCTCCACCCCGGCGGCAGTGCGCCTTCGCTCTCCGCAGCCGCGGCTGCCCCCGTATCGACCGCATCTTGGGCGAAGCCAGGGGGCGTGAGCACCAGCGCCACGATCAGCCAGGCGGCAAGAGAAGTAAGACGAACCGTCCGCGACACCAGAAAATTTTGCATAGCCATTCATAGTCTCCTCTAGAGGGCCTGCCGTACCGCGGCGACCCTTGGTTCTTGGGGCTGCGCGGCCTGCTATCCGTTGCCTTTCAAAACCGCGCACCCCAGGGGGATGGTACTTCGGCATCTTTCGAGATTGCAAAGGATTCAAGAACACAAATCGACACGCTTCTCGTGACAGAGATTTCACGCTCCCGCGAGAGCTGTCGTCATGTCCGAGTCCTACCGCCTGCAGATTCGCCCACCGCTTCGTTCATGCGAACGCACCCTATACAAGGAGCCCGACACGATCAGACGAACCCCATCCCTCGACACTTTGGCAATCGCTCTCGCCCCCCCTTGGCCGCCAAGCGACCGTCGGCCGACATCGCCGCCCTGTCGAGTCAGATCACCATCGATGGCCAGACAGCGTTGTTGATCGATGTCGATGGGTCGATCGGGAGCTCTACGACTGCGATGATCCGCATCACCATCGATGATCTCGATACAGGAAACGTCTTCTTTGGCTTGGGTGGGAACCCGATTCCTCCGCAGCCTGCGACCTGGGATTCGGCTCAATGCGTCACCATGGACACGGGGTGTCGCTTCATGATTCTCGGGCACGAGGTCCCGGGCGCGAGCGGCCAGGCATAGAGTCAGGCACCGGCCCCTTGCGCTTCCGGCGGCCCGTCATTCTTCTCGGACGGCTTCGAATCGGGCGACACGTCGGGCTGGACGAGTACGGTGAGCACGCCCATGCGATAGCGCCGCCTGGCACGCGGCGCGCCCCGGGAACCCTCTCCCCGGAACCGAGCGAGGCGTTGCGATGCGTGCCAGTCACCCGGCACAGCGCCGTAGACTGGCCCGTTCGGGCGCAAAGAGACGAGGGAGGAAGGCTACTGCACGATCGGCAGTGCGCCACTGGCACGACGCTCGGCCGCCTTGGCTTCGAGCTCCTTGCGCTTCGGGCATGTCGTGCAGGTCACAGGGTCACCGTCGCGATCGAAGACGCCCGGCCCTCCGCAGGAGCCTTGCAGGCACGGCCGCTTGAAGAAGAGCCCAATCGCCATGATTAGCATCGCGCCTCCGAAAAAGAAGGCTGTCAGCAGCAGAATCGGCACGAGGTTCATGGTCCATCTCCTTGCGCGGTGGTCGAGATCGCCGTCTGGTTGGCGCGGGGAAAGCGCTCACGAAACGCCGAGCTGGCCCGCTCGCTGAAACCGCCACCTTGCTCACGAACCAACATGAGCGCGGCGATGCCATTTTCATTCGCGCGGGTCAGCCCTTCTTCTTCGCCGAGCACCAGGAGGGCGGTTGCCCACGCATCGGCAGTCGCGCAGTCGTCGGCCACCACGCTTGCCGATGCCAGCCGGTGGCCGATTGGCTTGCCGACCCGCGGATCAATGATATGCGAGATGCGAGTGCCGTCCAGCTCCCGATAGTTGCGATAGTCGCCGGAGGTCGCGATGGCACGGTCGTCCAGGCGCAGAATGCGCTGAGCGTGACCGCGGGCTTCGGTCGGCCGCTCGATACCTACGCGCCACGAGTCTCCATCGGGTCGCGTTCCGCGGGCACGCATCTCGCCCCCGACTTCCACCAAGAACGACGCGATGTTGCTCGCAACGAGCACCTCGGCCACCTGGTCGACCGCAAAGCCCTTGGCAATACCGGAAAGATCAACAAAGACATCGCCACGGGCCTTGGTCACGCTTCCTTCCGCCGTATCGAGAAGCAACTGCTGGCGGGCATCGATGCGCTCGAGCAAGGCGGCCAAGACAGCCTCCTCCGGCGCGCGCAACTCCTCAGGCTCGCCACCGCCGGCACCGAATCCCCAGGCGCTGACCAGCGGCCCAACCGCGATGTCGAACGCGCCGTCGGTCGCGTGTGAAACGTCCAGAGCTCGCAAGAGCACGTCGAACGTTGCCGATTCGAAGGTGAAGGGCTCACCAGCGGGGACCTTGTTGAAGCGCATCAGCTCCGAATCGTCTCGGTAGGTCGACATCGCCCGGTCGACTTGGTCCAACGCTGAGGAGATCTGCTCGGCCAGGGCACTCTGCTCTACCGACGGCAGCTCGGTCGCGACCTTCACCATGAACGTGGTGCCCATGGTTTCACCCGAGAATTGCGTCATTGGCGCCACGGACTCGGGCGCTGCACCGCATCCTCCCAAGGCACCGATGATCAGCGCAGAGAGGATCCATCGTGCATGCCGCGACCGGTTCCGGGAATTCGCCACGCGGGAGGCGAATCGGGCACCGCGCCAGTTTGATCCCCTTCGCGGGAGAAGCTCGAGCTCGTTCATCGCTATGATCTACCGAAAGTCTTGCCTCACGCCCGCCGACTCGCCTCGTGGCTGCGGGGCTCCGAGGCTGTCGTATGGAGAACGCTATGGGCCATCATCCTCGATTCGCTGAAGCCGTCGTGGCATTGGACGCCGGTGACGCAGCAGCCCTACACACCCTACTCGCACGCGCTCCGGAGTTGGTCCACGCACGCGCTTCGTCTTCCGAGCCGCCCTACGACGGATACTTCCACGGCGCGACGCTGCTGCATCACCTCGCGGGCAATCCGATTCGCGGGCCGCTTCCGCCCAATGCCGTCGAGCTGGCCACGCTTCTTCTCACGCGTGGCGCCGAAGTCGATGCCACGTGTGGCGGTGGACCGGCCCAACCCAGCAGTGGGGGCGGCACCGTTCTCGGCCTCTTGGCGAGCGGTATGCAGGCCCATCGTCAGGGCCTGACCGAACCGCTGCTCGACTGCCTCCTCGCTCGCGGCGCCAACCTCGATTCTCGCGGCGACGGAGGCTTGATGTGGACCACGCTCTACCACATCGTCGAGCATCGCGGTCAGCGTGAGGTAGCGCAGATGCTTCGTCACCGTGGGCACGACGCCGACCTCTGCTTTGCTGCTGGCCTCGGTGAGAGCGCATCGGTTGTACAGGGCGTGGCAAGCGGCCTCGTGCCGGGTCAGGCCGATCGGCTCTACCGCCACCATCGCAGAAGCGGAGTCGAGCTCACCCCGGCCGACTTGCTGCAAGATCTGCTTCTGTTCGCCACCATCGGCGGACATGCCGACCTCGTCGGCTCGCTCATCGATCACGGTGCGGCAGTCGATCTCCCCAGGCCCTGGGCCGGTGAGACGGTCACGCCGCTCCACGGGGCCGCCTGGGCCGGCTGGCCGAACATTGTCCAGTGCCTGCTCGACCGAGGAGCCGACCCCACCTCGACCGATTCTCGCCACGGGGCCACGCCGCTGGAATGGTCGATTCACTGCAAGCGACCCGAGGCCTATGCGATCTTGGCGGCCGCGGGGCGCGCTGGCGGCCGCCGAAACGACAAGACCTGAACGAAACGCAGCCCGCCTGCGACGCGCGCAAACGGGCTGATTGGATCGGCTTCTCGCCGGGGGTCCGGTGGGCGGTCGGACGGCTGTGGCCATTTCCTCGCCCGTCCGAGCGGCCTAGCCGAAGTCGTCGAAGAGAATGTTCTCTTGCTCGACACCCAGCCCATCGAGCATGTCCATGCATGCCTTGAGCATCATCGGCGGCCCACAGAGGTAGTACTCGACATCTTCGGGAGCCGGATGGTCCTTCAGATAGTTGTCATAGAGCACTTGATGGATGAAGCCGGTGTACCCATCCCAATTGTCTTCTTCGAGAGGCTCAGACAGTGCCAAGTGCCAGGTGAAGTTCTCGCTCTCCGCGGCAATGGCATCGAAGTCCTCGACGTAGAACGCCTCACGAAGGCTGCGGGCGCCATACCAGTAGGTCACCTTGCGGTCCGTGCTCAGTCGCCGGAACTGGTCGAAGATGTGCGAGCGCATCGGCGCCATGCCAGCGCCACCGCCGATGAACACCATCTCGTTCTTGGTCTCTTTGGCGAAGAACTCGCCAAAGGGGCCGGAGATGGTGACGTCGTCGCCGGGCTTGAGATTGAAGATGTAGGACGACATCTTGCCCGGAGGGGTGTCTTCGGGCGCACGCGGCGGTGGCGACGCGATGCGCACGTTGAGCATGATGATGCCCTTCTCATCGGGATAGTTCGCCATCGAGTAGGCACGCGTGACCTCTTCGTCTACTTTCGAGACGTAGCGCCACTGCTTGAACTTGTCCCAATCTTCCCGATACTCCTCTTCGACCTCGAAGTCTTCGTACTTCACCACGTGCGGCGGGCACTGGATCTGGATGTAACCGCCGGCGCGGAACGGAACCTCTTCGCCCACTGGAAGCTCCAGCACGAGCTCCTTGATGAAGGTCGCGACGTTGTGGTTCGAGCGCACCTTGCACTGCCACTGCTTGACGCTGAAGATCTCCGGCTCGACCTCGATCTTCATGTCTCCCTTGACCTTCACCTGGCAAGAGAGCCGGCAGCCTTCCCGCGCTTCGCCGCGCGAGATGTGGCTGACTTCGGTCGGCAGCATGGCGCCGCCGCCGTCGTGCACGTTCACCTTGCACACGCCGCAGCTCCCCTTGCCGCCGCAGGCGGAAGGAATGAAGATCTGATTGGCAGAGAGGGTATTGAGTAGGGTCGTTCCCGACTGCACTTTCAGCGCCTTGTCGGGATCGTCGTTGATCAAGATCGTGGCTTCACCCGCGGGTACCAGGTACTTGCGGGCAACCATCAAGATGCTCACCAACGCCAGAATGACGAAGGTGAACATGAACACGCCGAGGCCGATCGTTCCCATGCTGTTGCGCTCCTCTTACGCTCTCGTAGGGCCCTAGAGGGCGATACCCGAGAAAGCCATGAAACCGATGGCCATCAGGCCGGTGAGGATGAAGGTCAAGCCCAGGCCACGGAGACCCGCAGGCACGTTCGAATAGCGGAGCTTTTCGCGGATCGCGGCCAGCGAGCCGATCGCCAAGAAGAAGCCGATCCCCGAGCCGAGCCCAAAGACCGCGCTCTCACCGAGGGTGTAGTCACGCTCGACCATGAACAACGATGCACCGAGAATCGCGCAGTTGACCGCAATCAGGGGCAAGAAGACACCCAAGGCGCCGTAGAGCGCCGGGAAGAACCGGTCGAGGGTCATCTCGACGATCTGCACCATCGCAGCGATCGTGCCGATGTAGGTGAGAAAGCCGAGAAACGACAGATCGGTCGTCGCAAACGACGGGCTCACCCAACTCAGCGCGCCTTCTTTGAGCAGGTAGTTGTAGATCAGATTGTTGGCCGGCACGGTCACCGTCGACACGAAGATGACCGCGAAGCCCAGGCCGAGCGCGGTATCGACCTTTTTGGAACAGGCGAGAAACGAGCACATGCCCAGGAAGAAGGCCAGGGCCATGTTCTCGACGAAGATCGCCTTGACTGCGAGGCTCAGGTATTGCTCGAGCACGTCAATCCTCCTCGATCTGCGCCGGTTTCCAGGTTCGGATCGCCCAGATGAACAGGCCGATGATGAAGAAGGCTCCCGGCGACAGCACCATCAAGCCGTTGGGCACGTACCATCCGCCCTCGGTGACCAGGGGCAGGACCGTCTGACCGAAGATCTTGCCGGCTCCGAAGAGCTCGCGCAGGAAGCCGGTGCCCAGCAAGATCACACTGTAGCCCAGGCCATTCCCGAGGCCATCGAGCATGCTCATGACCGGGCCGTTCTGCATGGCGAAAGCTTCCGCCCGGCCCATGATGATGCAGTTGGTGATGATCAATCCTACGTAGACCGAGATCTGCCGACTGATGTCGTAGACGTAGGCCTTGAGGATCTGATCGGTGATGATCACCAACGATGCAATGACCGTGAGCTGCACGATGATGCGGATCGACGGTGGAATGTGATTCCGAAGCAAGCTCACCGTCACATTCGACGCCACCAAGACACCGATCACGGCCAGGCACATGACCGCAGTGGTCTCGAGCTTGGTGGTCACCGCCAACGCCGAGCAGATGCCGAGCACCTGCAGCGCGATGGGGTTGTTGTTGAACAGAGGATCGAGGACGATCTCGGATTTCTTGTCCGCCATCAGGCTGCCTCCTTGGCACCGATGCGAGTCGCGTATTTCTCCAGGAACGGTCCAAAACCTTCCTGCCCGAGCCAGAACAACAGCATGTTGGAGACACCACGCGCAGTGATCGTCGCACCGGCCAGACCGTCTACACGGTAGGGGTCATCGGCCACCGGACCCGCGGGGCCCTTGATCACTTCGATCGCGACACTTCCGTCGTCACCGAAGACGCGCCGTCCGGGCCAGAGGCTCTTCCAACGGGGGTTGTCGACTTCACCGCCCAGGCCGGGCGTTTCCTTGTGGTCGTAGAAAGTCAGCCCACGGACGGTCGTCAGATCGGCTGCGTCGAGGGCGATGAAGCCAAGCAGCGTCGACCAGAGACCGTAGCCTTCGACCGGCAGCACGACCATCTCTACCGAGCCGTCTTCGGCCAACACCTCGAAGATCTGGGCCCGGTTCGGTACGCGCTTGACCCGCGCGGCGTTCTTATCCACCGGAAAGCTGGTTGTGGGGTCGCGCTTGGCCTTCTGCTGATCGAAGGCCGCCGCGTGACCGTCGTCGCCCCCGATGATCTCGCCAGTCTTGGTATCGATCAGACACGGCCGCACACGGCTCATCATCTGTTCGATCTTCGCCGGGTCGACCACTTCGCCCGGCTTGATGAAGCCGGCCGCTTCGAGCACGTTCTTCTGCTTGAACTCGGCGAAGTTCGACTGCTGCATGTCGTACAGCGAGACCGCTGACGATGACACCAAGATGGCGCATGCGACGCAGATTGCCGCCGAGAACAGAACGATATAGCGAACACTAAACTGCATAGCGCGCCTTCCTCCTACGAATGTTCGCCTGGACGACGAAGTGATCGATGAAGGCTGCAAAAACGTTCATGAACAAGATGGCCAGCATGACGCCTTCGGGGAACGCCGGGTTGAGCACACGAATGAAGACGGCGAGCACGCCGATCCCGAAGCCGTAGGCCCAGCGCCCCGCGTTCGACTGCGAAGCGGACACCGGGTCAGTTGCCATGAAGACGATGCCGAAGGCCCAGCCTCCGAGCACCATGTGCCACCAGAAGGGTACGTTGAGAAGCAGGTTGGTCTCCGAGCCGATCGCGTTGAGCAGCATGGAGGCACCGATCGTACCGAGGACGGCGCTCAGCATGATGCGCCAGGAGCCGATCTGGGTGACGATGAGGATCACGGCACCGATCAAGCAGGCGAGAGCCGAGGTCTCCCCCATCGAGCCAGGCACGAAGCCGAAGAAGGCGTCTTGCCAGGAGAGCCCTTGGGCGGTCTCGGCGATCGCCGGCAGGCCACCGACCGCACCATTGGAGAGCGCCGTCGCGCCCGAGTAACCGTCCGCCGACGTCTTGGCGGCAACCCAGACGTTGTCGCCGGAGATCTGCGCCGGGTAGGCGAAGAACAAGAAGGCACGGGCGGTGAGCGCGGGGTTCAGGATGTTCATCCCGGTGCCGCCGAAGATCTCTTTGCCGATCACAACGCCGAAGATGATGCCGATCGCCACCTGCCAGAGGGGGATCGTGGCGGGCAGGGTCAGCGGGAAGAGCATGCCCGTGACCAAGAAGCCCTCGTTGATCTCGTGCTTGCGCACCATGGCGAAGACGGCTTCTGCCAGTCCACCGACCGAGAAGGTCACCAGCAAGATCGGCAAGTAGTAGAGCGCGCCATGAACCAGGCATGCCAGCAGGTTGCCTGGGTCGAAGGCCATGCCGAGCGACTGCATGACCGACGTCTGCCAATTCGCCAGTGGCTCGGCGCCTGCTTGGATGAAGCGATGGGCCTGCAGGCCGGTGTTGTACATCGCCATGCCGATTGCCGGCACCAAGGCGACGACGACGGTGATCATGATCCGTTTGAGATCGACCGCGTCTCGCACGTGCGAGGCGCCCTTGGTCACCGATCCTGGGGTGTAGAGGAAGGTGTCCTGAGCCTCCCACAGCGGATAGAGCTTCTCCAGCTTGCCGCCCGGCTCGAACATCTTTCCTTGGCGGTCGAGGATGCGTCTCAGCGCTTTCATACGCGTCAGCCTTCCTTCTCGATCGTGGTCAAGACATCGCGCAAGAACGGGCCATAGTCGTGCTTGCTCGCGCATACGAAGGTCAACAGCGCCACATCTTCCTCGGCAAGCTCCAGAACCCCGAGCTGCTCAGCCCGCTCGACGTCACGCATCGCGAGGGCCTTGAGGAGGAAGGTCGATGGAATGTCGAACGGGAACACCCGCTCGTGCATACCGATCGGCACGATTGCGCGGTCCGACCCTTGGGTGCTGGTGCTCAACGCGAACTGCTTGCCGGGCATCAAGCGCGACAAGAACGCGTTGACCGTCGAGAACTTGCCGACGCCGGGCGCCAGCCAACCGAGGAACTCCCGTTCCCGACCCTCAGGCAGGACCGAGACCTGGTTGTCATAGCGGCCGAGGTAGCCATGGATGTCGCCTTGCGCGGTGCGGCCCGAGAACACGGATCCGGAGACCCGTCGGTTCTCGCCGTCGTGAACCTCATCGGCCACCAGCTCGTCGAGCGAGGCGCCCAGCCGGGTGCGCACCAACCGTGGCTTCTTGACGCCGGGCCCCGCCAGGCTGACGATCCGCGTGGGATCCAGCGTGCCGCCATTGAACAGCTTGCCGATCGCCGCCACGTCTTGGTAGCCGATGTACCAGACCGGCTTCTCGCGGCTGGCTGGGCGCAGATGATGGATGTGGTAGCCGGCCGTTCCAACGGGATGCGGTCCGTCGAAGGTCTCGACTCGGATCGAGCCGCTGGCCGGTACCGGCAACTCCGTGCCGGCCGCCTTGCACACGAAGGTCTCACCACCCGTGAGCTTGGCCACAGCCGCCACCCCGCGCTGGAAGTCCTCTTCCTGGCCGGACAGCACCGTGGCCACGTCGGGTGCGAGCGGGTTCGAGTCCATCGCGGTCACGAACACGGCGGCGGGTTTCGTCTGCGGATCGGCGACGCGCCCGAAGGGGCGACAGCGCAGCGCGGTCCAAAGCCCCGACTCGAGCAGCAGCGCGCGAATCTGTTCAGGCGCCAGCTCGGCGGGATGCTTGCCCGTGTCCTCGGCGAAGCGCACCGAGCCCGCACGTCCGGCACGCTCTTCACTGTCGAGCTCGATCACGACGCTCTGCAGCGCACGGCGATCGCCGCGGTTGACGGCGACGACGCGACCACCGCCCGGCGCCGTGTGTCGCACGCCCGGCGTCTTCTTGTCGTCGAAGAGGAGCTGACCGCGACGCACTTCGTCGCCGGCCGTGACATGCATGGTGGGCTTCATACCCATGAAGTCGGCAGCCATCACGGCCACCCGAGACGGCGCACGCGCATCGTCGACGCGCTGGTCGGGGGCGCCCGTAATCGGCAGGCGCAGCCCTTTCTTGATCCTGTGGACAGCCATTTCTCGAATCCGGTTGGTCCCGTGTGGATGTTCGTTCGGCAGTGCCGCGCAAACAGCGGCCACCCTATTCCGACCCCGAGGTCCAGCATGCTTGGCACTCGAGGCCACCTGCATCCTGGGGTCCTTTCAATTCGGGGCCGTACCGAAGCGTCCTGAAGCCGCTGCCGTTATTCTGCCACCGTCCGAGGATAGAGCCAAGCAGTTTGTGAAATTTTTCACAAGCGCGTCCAAGAACGCTTACATCACATCATTTCTCTACTCCACGAACGATCTTCAAGTCGACAACGACCTAGGCTGCTGCCACAGTGCAAGCCCGACCGTGGCCAGGCCGGCCATGACCGCGCCGAAGTAGAAGGGAGCACTGGCGCCGAAACCGTCCCACGCACCCACGCCATGCCAGAGGACGCCGGCGATTACCGAGGCGGGAATGCTCAGTAATCCGAGGGTCGCGGCAAACAATCCGAACGCCGTGCCGCGTAATGCAGACGGCACCAGACCGGCAATCAGGGCACGCGCTGTTCCGTAGGAAAGACCGTAGTACGCGCCGTAGACCGCTACCCACGCCCAAACCTCCATGCCGTTGTTGGTTCGCGCCAGGCCCAGGTACACCGCGGCATAGAGTGCCCAGCCTCCAGCAAGCACACGCCGATAGCCGATGCGATCCCCCAGGATGCCCGCAAACGTGCTGGTCGCGGCGTAGACGAGCTTCATGGTCAACAGCATGCCGAGCACGCCGGCAACGGACAGCCCGCGCGCATCGGCCAGCAGCACGATGAACGCGTCAGCCGCATTGCCGAGCTCGAATACGGCAGCCAGGGCCAAGAACACGAAGAAGGGTCGGCCAAGCTGCGCCACACGGGGTCGCTCGCGAGCCGAGGCAGGCGTGTGAACGTCGCGATTTTCTAGCGGCGGGGCGCCTTGTCGTCGCGTGCCGCCCTGGGTGCGGGCCGGGAGATCGCTGGCTACGGTTGCCAGCACCACCACGGCCAGGATGGCGGGCACGATGCTGGCAACCACCACCCAGCGGAACGTCTCGGCGCTGAGCCCCTGAGCGCCCCCTTGCTGCCACATCACGATGGCGAGCGCAGCGCCCAGCCCGAGCGCCGCACCGGCGTTGTCCGCAGCGCGATGCAGGCCGAAACCGAAGCCGCGGCGACTCGGACGCACGCTGTCGGCGAGCAGTGCGTCGCGGGGAGCGGTACGAATGCCCTTGCCGACCCGGTCGAGCCACCGTACACCGGCGACCCCCAGCCACGAGCCCGCGAGCAAGAGCAGTGGCCGGGCCAGGCTCGAAAGGCCGTATCCCGCGACCGCCAGGCCTTTGCGCGCCTGGATCCGATCACTCCACCAGCCAGAGCCGGCCTTCAAGAGACTGGCCAGCGCTTCGGCCACGCCTTCGATCAGGCCGACCAGGCCGGCGCGAACCCCGAGCGGGCCCACCAGGTAGAGCGGCAGCAGGCTGAGCACCATCTGGCTCGAGAGATCGGTCAGGAAGCTGGTCAGGGAAACCGCCCACAGGTTCCGCCTTCCAACCTCCTCCGTCCGCACGCGACCGGCCATCATTCGAGCATAGCGAAGTGGGACGGACGATTCAGCGCGCCCCGGTAGACTTCAATGTGCTCAACGCCCTCGACCTGGCTTCCGGCCGACGATTGTTCGGTACCTCGCCCTGACGCGGGTGAAGCAGCGGATTCGGCAATACGCCGTCCTCCTTGTTGGAGCGATCACCAACAGGCTCGCGGCACGGGTCCGCCTCGAGCAGGCCATGGCGGCATGGGAAGCGCATCACAATGTCGCCCAAGGCAATCTCAACAACGACGAGCAGACCAAGGTTCTGGCACTCCAGCAGGTGAGGGTGTTCATTCACCGCGAGACCTTTCAGATCGGCCAGGTACAGGGCCTGAGCGTTGCCGATCTCGAGGTATTGCATCCCTTGCTGGCGCGCGGCGGCCCCTACTTCCAGGCTCTCGGCGACGGCGTCGTGCAGTACCACCTGAACGCGACACGCACGCTGACCCTGGCCAATGCCGTCCCGGCCTTGGCAGCGGCCGATACCGTCGCCCTCGCCCGTCTTGCCGTTTCCCACAGCGACGCCGCGCTGGCCACCTTCGGCGCCGCAGTCGTTGGCGGCGTGCCCGCGGATCGCTTGCGTATCGTTGCCGCACTGGTCCCCGCTCTGGCCGCGGCGGACATCGTGACCCTCATGGGCCTACACGCTTCCCATACCAATGGCCAGATCGCGACGCTCGCGTTCGGTGCCCCAGCCATCGCGACCGGCCTCGACGGCGGCCGCAACGCCGCCCAGATCGTGACCATGGCGACTCGGGTGGCACCCGCACGAGCCGGCGATGTCGTGACCTTCATGAGCGCTGCCGACCCGGTCACCGGAACAGCCACGCCGCAGGACAACTTCGCGGGACGGTCCGCCACGGGCATCGGAGTCGCCGAGCGCCTCGATCTGACCGCGGCCATCGTGCCAAACACGCTCACCGGCACCGACATCGGCGGCCTGCTGTGGGAAGTATCCACGGGCGGTGGAGCCATTGACGCGGCCGTGCCCGCGACCGGCGCCGCGGTCTACACGAACGACGGCACGACGGGCGCCACCCAACTCCGCTTGCGGATCGTCAACGCACCCTATGCTGGTATGGCGGTCCAGACCGTCAACTGCACCGTCGTCGCACCCAGTGATGCCCTCAGGGCCAAGGACGGACGGTTCGGCAAATCGCGGCTGGCACGTTCGATTGGCCGATCGATTGGCCGATCGACTGGCAATACCGCATCCCACCTGCTCGACCCATCACGCCTTTCACGGTGGCCACACATTCCATGACGTCCGACGCGGTCGGTCGGGCGAGCGTGACGAAGAAAGGGGCCGGGCCCTTCGCCAAGGATGCCGACGACGACCTACTGGCCTTGAGCAGCATGCTCACGCTCGTCGACGTGCCCAGCGTCGAGGAGCGAGAACGAGACGAGGCCGGAAGAACGAGATGGCAGCGCGAGAAAGTCTAGAGGCCGTCGCACTCGCTTCGTACCTAGGACGACTGGCGGACGCCCGCGCGCGCAACATTCGGGTGGCACTTGCCTGAGCGCCTTTCCTGAGCAGCCAGACACTAGGCTGGCACCTGTCTGGATGGCCGCATGCTTCGTACGCGGCACCGGACGTGCTCTTGGTCCAACGACCTCGCTTCTTGCTACCATTGACAAATCGCTCTTGGTCGATGGCCAAGTCCCGAATGACGTGGGCGAGAACGCGAAGCGACAACATGCGAATCCACACCAGACGTTCGCGACGGCAGCCGCGGCCTGCCGCGCTTGGCCAAGTCACGCGCACGGCCCTCCCGACACCGCACGCGACGCAGCGAACACCAGTCGCGGATCGATCACCGGACGGGCTCGAGAAGCGCCACCAACGCGCCCAGTTGCTCGGCCATCGCCTGGAGACGATCTCTTCCCGAACGGACGGCACCCCACCCGGCGCCGAGCCACCGCGACCGCTTCCTCGGCCTGTGGCTCGCCGTCCGGACCCGGCAGTTCAGCGGGATCCGGTCGACTTCAATGTGCTCAACGCCCTCGACCTGGCTTCCGGGTGGCGGCTCCTAAGGACCTCGCCTTGGACGACGGTCAAGCAGCGGATTCGCGCGTATGCGCGCCTCGGAGTTGGTGCCATCGCCCAACGACTCAGGGCCCTGGGCCGTCTCGAGCAGGCCATGGCAGCGTGGGAGGCGCACCACAACGTCGCCCAAGGCAATCTCAACAACGACGAGCAAGCCAAGGTACTCGCGCTTCAGCAGGTCCGCGTCTTCATCCACCGCGAGACCTTTGCGATTGGCCAGGTCCAAAACCTCAGCGTTGCCGATCTCGAAGTTCTGCATCCGCTGCTGGCACGTGGCGGCCCGTACTTCCAGGCGCTCGGTGCCGGGGTCGTGCAGTACAACCTGAACGCTCGGCGTACTTTGAGCCTGGCCATTGCCGCCCCCGGCTTGCCTGCGGCCGATACCGTCGACCTCGCCCGCCTGGCCCCCACCCACAACGACGCTGCGCTGGCCACCTTCGCCGCAGCAGTCGTCGGTGGCGTGCCGGCGAATCGGTTGCGCATTGTCGCGGCAGCGGTCCCCGGACTGGCTGCAGCGGAAGTCGTGTCCCTGATGGGCCTTCACGCAACGCACAACAACGCCCAGATCGTGACGCTCGCCAACGGTGCCCCGGCCATTGCGACCGGCCTCGGCGGCGGCCGCAATGCCGCCCACATCGTGACCATGGCGACGCGGATCGCGCCGGCACAGGTGGCGGATATCGTGGCGTTCATGAGCGCTGCGGCCCCCGTTACCGGAACGGCCACGCCGCAGGACAACTTCGCGGGACGTTCGGCCAACAGCTTCGGTGTCGCCGAGCGCCTCAATCTAGCCGCCGCCATCGTGCCCAATGGGCTCACTGGTACCAACATCGGCGGCCTGCAATGGGACGTCCCCACGGGTGGCGGAGCCATTGGCGCGGCCGTGCCCGCGACCGGTGCTGGGTTCTACACCAACGACGGCACGGTCGGCGCCACCCGGCTTCGCCTGCGCATCGTCAACGCACCCTATGCTGGCCTGGTGGTCCAGACCATCGATCGCACCGCGGTCGCACCCAACAATGCGCTCATGACCCAACAGGCCGGTCAGCTTCATCACAGGAACGGTCAATGGTCGGCCGGGTTCTATGGCGAGATCTGGCTGCGCCCGACGAACGTATCGTTCAATCGCGTCCAATTCAGCGAAGGCGTGGGAAACGTAGCGGCCAACGGCTATCTTGCCGACTTCAACGGTACGGCCCATGCGCAAGGTGTCTGGTGCACGCTCACCAACGGCAACGCTGCCACCGGCAACCGAGTCAACGGTACGGATACAGTGCGGGCCGCGAAGCCGCCGCCGCCGCCGCCCTTCGCGATCGGGCAGCTCGATTGGCCAATCAACTGGCAGTACCGTGTGCCACCAGGACCGCCCCACATCTTCACCGTGGCCACGCACTCCATGACGGCGGACGCCACCGGACGCGCTACCGTATCGAAGAAGGGGGCGGGGCCGTTCGCCAGGAATGTGGGCGACCCGACCTATTGGCCTTGACCAGCCTCACGCAGGCCCACGCCCCCTGGGACAGTCAGCGAGAACGAGACGAGGCAGGAAAGATCGGATGTCAGATCGAGAAAACCATACGGCTGCCGAACTCGCTACGGACCTCGAACGCCTGGCTCTGGCCCGTGCCAGCCATGACTTCGAGGCACTGGTCGCGCTCGCTGTGCGGCTCGAAGCCAGGTGGCGGGACCAGGGCGACGCACGCGCCTACTCCACCGTCGTCACGCGCGCCTGCGACCTGCTGAGCAGCGCGCCCGCCGAAGACCTGGCACGTCGATCGGCCCAGACGGCCGGGCTCGCCGGGCGCGCGCTTCGTTCCGAGCTCGAGCGCCCGTTCGATGCGGAGGTCGAGCTACTGCGCCATCTGACCAGCCATCAGCCCGCCGAAGAGATGCGGGCCGAGCGGGCCGGATGGTGGCTGCGGGCGCTCCGCCGATTCGAGACCGAGACCGACGCCACCTTCGACCCCGACGCGGTCCCGGTGCTCCAATCGCCGCAACTCGATCCTCTCTCGAGCGGCCTGCCGAACCAACCGACCGAGGAGCCGGCCGCCGAGCAAGAAGCAGTGGCCAGCCGCTACCGCCACCAGCAGTGGTTGCGCCGGGAGAGCCCGATCTTCACCGACCAGGCGGTCGCGGCGATCGCGCGTCTGTACGGCGCCACGGCTGCGGAGCGCGCCTCGCTCGAAGCCTTGTTCGAGCATCACCAGACCACGCCTGCCCACCGCGAGCGGATCCTTCACGCCCAGACGTCCGGCGCCCCGTAGCGGCGGCCTTGCCCCTGTACCCCCAGGGGACCTGCCCCCCGAATCGGCATGCCTTGCGATAGGGTCTGCGCCACGCGAGGGAGCGCCATGGCACGAACGACGATCTGCATTCTTCACACCGGCGGCACCATCGGCATGCGCCGTGGCCCACGTGGCTACGAGCCCGATCCGGGCTTCCTTTCCGCGCGCATGGGCGAGATGCCCGAGTTCTCGAGCGCGGCCCTGCCGGCCTGGAAGCTCCACGCTTTCGATCCGCTGCTCGACTCGTCGAATATGACCGCCGCGGACTGGCGCGCGATCGGCAACGCGATCGTCGAGCGCTACGACGACTTCGACGGCTTCATCGTCGTCCACGGCACCGACACCATGGCCTACTCGGCGTCGGCCCTGTCGTTCATGCTCGAGGGCCTGGCCAAGCCCGTGGTCTTCACAGGCTCGCAGATTCCCCTCGCCGAGGTCCGCTCGGATGCGCGCGAGAACCTGATCACCAGTCTGCAGCTTGTCGCCGACCATCCGGTGCCCGAGGTGTGTCTCTACTTCGGCGACCGACTCTTCCGGGGTAATCGCGCGACCAAGGTCACGTCGAAGGGCTACCGAGCATTCGATTCACCCAACTTTCCACCCCTCGGACGGATCGGCGTCGACATCACGATCGATCGCGACCTCGTCCGCCCCGTGCCGCCCGGCCCGCTGCGCCTCACCGAGGTCGGGCAGCCCGAGGTCACGGACATCCGCGTCTTTCCCGGCATCACCGCCTCGATGCTCGCGCGCTTCCTCGAGCACCCATTGGACGGTGCCGTGCTCCACACCTACGGCGCCGGCAACGCGCCGGAACATCCCGAGTTGCTCGCCGTGCTGCGCGAGGCGAGTGAGCGGGGCGTGGTGATCGTCAACTGCACCCAATGCTTGGCGGGGAGCGTCGACATGCAGGGCTATGCCACGGGCAGTGGCCTGGCCGAAGCCGGTGTCGTATCGGGCTTCGACATGACGCCCGAAGCTGCCCTGACCAAGCTGTTCTTTCTCTTGTCGCAGAATCTCGACCGCACCGAGGTCCGCCGGCTGATCGGCGTCGACCTGCGCGGCGAGCTGACCCGCAAGGCCTAGTCCGCGAGAGGCTGAATTTCAGCCCACTCCTTGTCTGTCGGCTGGAAGGCAGCGCAGCCGACACAGCCGGGGCCGGTATGGGCTCCGACCACCGGGCCGATATCCGACAACACCACCTCGGCCAGCTCGAAACGCTCCGCGAAGAGTGTCTTCAAACGATCCGCCCAGACCGGAGCCGCGGCATGGGCGATTGCGAGCACGAGCGGCCGCTCGACGTCGACACGCTCGGCGACCAGCTCGACCATCCGCGGATGTGCCCGCCGCCCACCGCGCACCCGGTCGATCGCCGCCACCTCGCCATTGACGACGCCGAGAATTGGCTTGATGCCCAACAGGCGTCCGAGGGCTGCGCGGGCGCGGCCGATGCGGCCGCCACGCACCAAGTAGTCGAAGGTGTCGACCAGGAAGAGTGTCTGGATCCGGTCCCGGCAGCCGCGAAGCTGTGTCGCGATAGCGCCCGCATCATGATCTCGGGCTGCCATGCGGGCCCCGAACAAGGCCAGCAACCCGATTCCGAGACTGACACTGCCCCCATCGACCAGCTCGACGCGAGGGTCCGGCCGGTTTCGCGCCGCCCGTTCTCGGCTCTCCTCGGCAGCCTGCACGGCATGAGAGAACGTTTCGGACATCGCCGCCGACAGATGAACGGAAACCACATCCTGCTCGGGGAGCAGGCGCTCGTAAAGCGCACTCAGCTCTTGATGAGAGGGTGGCTCGGTGGTCGGATGCTCATCGGCGATCCGTTCGTAGAAAGCACGCGGGCGAATCTCGATGCCATCGAGCAAACGCTCGTTCGCGAATCGCACCGCCAGCGGCACCACGTGCAGGTCGTGCGCCGCCACCAGCGGGCCCGGCAGATCACCGGTCGAGTCCACCACGACCGCCGTGCGCGGCAGCGGTCTGCGCACGACGAGCACCCCGCGCTCGACCAACCGTTCGATGCGCAAGGCCACCTGCCCATCGGAACGCGGCAAGGCGTCGAGGAGATGAGCAACGGTCGTCCCATCCGCAACGGCGGCGAGCAGCACAGGATCGGACTCGGATTCGGCCGCCGCCGTGGCGTCGACCAGCTCGAGACGCGCAAGCAGATCGGGAAGGGGAACCTGGACGTCTTCAATGGTTCGCACCATCAAGTCGTCGAAGGACAGCGTGATCTCTCGGTCGCCTCCGCTCGAGCCGAGGGTCAGCCGCAGGGCGCCGGCGTCACGTCGGGCCAGGCGGCAGACAGCCTTGACACCGCGCGCGGCACCGGCCCGGGCCGAGGTCACCAACCCCTTCTCCAAGCAAATCGCGCCATCCGTGTCGACCGCCAGGGTGCCGGAAACGCCGGCGTGGTGCACCGAGCGCATGACCTCGAGCAGCGGCACCATGGCCAGATCGCCGAGTAGCGTGCGCACCGCGAAGTCGGCCTCGAGACCAACTTCGCGCCCCACCAGGATCAGGCGGAGCCGGCGGACGATTTCGTCTTCGGTTCGCCCTCGGGTATCGAGGTAGACGGTCTCTTCGGGAAGATCGTCGGCAGGAGCCTGGCCAGAGCCGAGCAGCACGAGCGTACGCGCCATATGCCCGCTGCGGGCGGAAAAGCTGGCCAGGACCGAGCCGTCGCGAAACCCTTCGAGGGCGGCGTCCGCTACCACCACGCTGGGGCCCAGGCCTGCCGCGAAGTGCAGACCCTGCTGGGCAGTCGAGGCTGGGATCACCTCATAGGCGAATCGCGCCAAGCCGAGGGCCAACGCCCGCCGGCGCGTGTCATCGCTTTCGACCAGCAAGACAGAAGGTCGCGTCACTCCTCTTCCCCGCGCCCACCCGTGCCATCGTCCACCGCTGCTTCGGTACCCACCGGCACTTCGGGCTCGCCGGCAATCGGGTAGGTTCCGAGAACACGCACGGAATCGACACACTGCGCCACTTCGGCGAGCGCTCCGACCATGCTCGCGTCATCAGCATGCGCTTCGACGTCGAGGTAGAACCGATAGCGCCAGGGTGTTTCCGGTACGGGCCGCGACTCCAGCTTACAGAGATTGATCCCGTGCTTACCGAAGCTGGTGATCGCCTCGCCCAGCCGGCCGGCCGAATGATGGAGCTCGACCAAGAGGGATGTCTTGCACGCGACGTCGCCCGGGCAGCTCGCTGCTTGGCGGGCCACCTCGACGAAGCGGGTCGCGTTGGACCGCTGGTTCTGGATGCCGCGGGCCAAGACCGCCAAGCCGAGCATGCGGGCTGCCGAGGCGCTGGCGATCGCGGCCAGGGTCGTGTCCCCCGACTCCTTCACCTTACGCGCCGAACCCGCGGTGTCGAACTCCCCGACTGTCTTGATCCACGGCATGGTCCGTAGATACGCCTCGCACTGGCTCAGCGCCTGGGGATGCGAGAGCACCTTCCGAAGCTGGTCGGTGCTCACGCCGGGATGGGCGATCAGGCAATGCTCGACCCGGTTGACCACCTCGGCATTGATCACCAGATCGCCGGCCACCAAGAGGTCGTAGGTCTCGTTGATGCTGCCGGCCGTGCTGTTCTCGATCGGCAGCAGCGCAACATCAGACTCGCCCGTGCGCACCGCCTCACCCGCCTGGCGGACATCCGGGAATCCGACCAGCAGCGCGCCGGCCGGACGACCGGCATAAAGCGCCTGGGAAGCCAGGTGGCTATAAGAGCCTTCGACCCCCTGGTAGGCCACCCGCAACGGAACGGACGCGCGAGACTGGACATAGCGCTGCTGATGCGAGATCGCCATCGCCATGATCTGCCGGTAGAGCCGTTCGACGCTGCGCGGATCGATGCCTTCGTCGACCGCGATCTGGCGCACACGGGTCAGCACGTGCTCTTCGCGCACGTGATCCTGGAATGGGAAAGCGCGCGCGAGCTTGGACTCGGCGACGGCCTCGACCCGTTCCATGCGCCGACGCAGGAGCGCGAGGAGATCGCGATCGATCTGCTCGAGCTCTTCGCGCAATCCCTGGAGATCAGGCCCCTTGGTTTCGGGGCCTTCTTGGTCGCCTTGCTGCCGATCGGGACCTGCGGCCTGGGTCGTCTTCATACTCACGGTGAAGGGCTCCGGGAACCGAGGTCAACGGTCGGAAACGATCAGTTGGTCGTCGAGTACAGCTCGACGTCGAAGACCAACATACCTTCGGGCTTGCCCTTCTTTCCTTTGTAGGCGAGGTCTTCGGGAATCCACATCCGACGGACTTCGCCCGGAACCATGAGCTGCAAGCCCTCGCGCCATCCCTTGATGACGTCCTTGAGGGAGAACGCCACCGGATTGCCGCGCGGAATCGAGCTGTCGAACATGTTGCCGTCGGTCGTCCAACCCGTGTAATGGACCGTGACGGTGCTGTCCGACTTGGGATTCTTGTTGCCGTCACCGGGTTTGAGAACGACTGTGGCGAGTCCCGACTTCGTGACCTCGGCATTGGCCGGCACCGCCGCCACATCCGAAGGCGTCGGCGCGGGCGTCCGGCGCTCGAATCGAATGAGCTCGACGTCGAAGACCAGCATGCCTGCCGGCTTGCCCTCTTGGCCGGCGTAGGCGAGCTCTTCGGGAATCCAGAACCGGCGCTTCTCGCCGTTGACCATCATCTGGATGCCCTCCTTCCAACCCTCGATCAGCGTGACGAGGCGAAGTCCGGCCGGCTTGCCGCGGGCCACGGAGCTGTCGAACACGGCACCATCGGAGGTCCAACCCGTGTAGTCGACCAGAACAATGTCGAGCTCGCGAGGGCTCTTGTCGCCCGTTCCGGGTGTCAGCACCTTGCTGATCAAGCCGGATTCCGAGTGCTCGGCGTCGGCAGGAGGCGCGGTGAGATCCGGTGGTGCTGGAATCGCATCCTCGGCGACCAAGGCGGCTGTGACCAGGACAGCCGCGGCCCAGGTGGCAGCGACCCGTGAGGCGGAATGTTGCTTCAAGCTTTTCATGACCGCGTACCGTAGCTGCTCATGGACATGCTGTGCAAGCTTCTGTCCACTTGAATCAGTGGCCGGTTGCTTCTTGGAGGTAGCGCAGTCGATTCTCGAGTTGCTCGCGCGCCAGCGGATCGCTGGTCACCGAGACGGCCTCGTCAAAGAAGCGAAGCCCCTGCTCGACTTCGCCTTGGTCGAAGGCTTCCTGGGCCGCGATCAACCAGCGCCAGCGCTCCACCTCTTCACGCGCCTGCTCGACGACCGCGGGTTCGGCACGCTCGGCCAACGACCATTCGATTCGCTGCTCGGCGCTCTCGAAATGTCCCGCGCGCGCTTCCAACGATACCAGGCGTGCGATCAGATCGAGGCGTGCGGGCAGCCGCGCCACGGCACGCTCCAGGCTGGGAATGCCATCGGCCGGTTCGGCGCCGGGCGCCAAATGGGCCACGCCGTGCATGGCCCATCCTTCTGCGAAGGACGGATCGATCTCGGTGACCCGCTCAAACGCGCGACGCGCCTGATTGGCGCGCGCCACGGGGCCGGAAGTCGGCTCGGCGACAGGTTCTGATCCCGCCAACGGGTCTGCGGACACCCCCGCCGACGCTTCACCGAGCGACGGCTCTGCCACGGCGCCGGAGGCTTCATCTGCCGTCTGAGGAGCCCGACCGCCCGTTTCACCGTGCCCGGCAACGGCCGGCGGTTCGTCCTCGCCCCAGTCCTCTCGGGCGTCGCGCTCCGGTGGTGCGAGGTCGGCATCGAGCGTGCTCAAGAGGTGCCGTCCCCAGCGAAGAAGGACCACCGGATCGCGCGTCTCGTAGGCCAAGGCATCGCGGTACAGGACCTCGGCCTCGTCGTAGCGGCCCTCGAGGTCGCGGACCCATGCGAGCCCACCGTGGGCTTCTGCGTGGTCGGGCACATAACCCAGAGCCTCATAGAAGTGCGCGGCCGCGCTGTGGAGAGTGCCGAGGCGAGCCGACAGATCTCCGAGCCGCACCAGCACATCGGCAGGCGCGGCAGGCGACACACCGACGTCGAAGGGCGCCAGCATGGCCAAGGGGAGACGTGCCTCGGGCAGGGCATCGGACGCCAGATGGTCGGCCAAGCGTTGCTCCAGCTCGCTGACCCGAACACCGAAAATCGTCTCCAGCGCATCGATGGCGTCGTCCCCGGAGGCAAGGCGCGCCAGCAAGGCTGCCGTCTGGTCGATGCGATCGCCGTCGCCCGAGAGCAAATAGTGGACGAGCAACCACGAGCCGGCATAGAACGCGCCGACTTCCTCCGCGCCGTGGCGGCCGGAGCGTCCTTCGGTCGCCAGCAGCGCGGCCAACGACGGAATCCCATGGCGGCTCAACCAGGCTTGGTGCCGCGGCACCACCCGCCCGATCAGCGCGTGCTCGCCCTCGATTCGGAACGTGCTGTAGTACTCGGCCAGCCCCTCGTTGAACCAGCGTGGGACGTCGGGCAAGTTGGTGCCGACCAGGTAATGCACATACTCGTGGTAAATGACCGAGAAAGCACCCACGAAGCGGGGATCCGCGTTCAAGGTCAGGACGTTGCCATCGGCCGAGGTCAGGAACTGGCCGAGCACCGACACGCCACGGCCGCCGCCGCGCTGGTAGGGGGCGTAGCGCTCTGCATCGCGAAACGCGATCATGTGTGTGGGCGCGGGCGCCTCGAGCTCGAGACCAGGTGCCAGCTGAGCGAATACGGCCCGGAACTGCTCGAGCGTCGCGGCGACTTCGGCCCCGCGTCGGGGCTCCGCATCGGTCAACAAGGTGACGTGCGGCGTCTCGACCCGCGACCACGATTCGAGGTCGATCGGCTGAGCCCGCGCAACCGTGCCTGCGGCCATCACGGCAAGCAGGATCAGTGCGAGCGGTGACGGCAGCAAGGAGCGAAGCGTTGCGTGGTGGCGCGCGATCATGCCGTCATCGTATCGTGATCCCATCAACCCCTCGCACGTGCACGCTGCTAGTATCCGCCCGATTCATGATTTCGAGGAGGCCTGCGGTCCGTGCCGGCCGACTTTTCAACGAGAGGCCGACTTCTCCACGTGAGGTATGCGATGAGCAACGGTGTAAAGAAAGGTATGTCCCCGGTCGCCATGGTGGCCATCGGCTGCGGGGGCTGCTTGTTGATCGTCCTTCTGGGCTTGACGGCATGCGGCGGCTTGGCGATGTTCAAGTTCGGGGACGCGATCCAGGAGTTCCAGGACAATCCGGCAAAAGCGGCTGCCATGATCGTCGTCAGGGCCAATCCAGATCTGGAGATGGTCACGAGCGACGACGCGGCTGGCACCATGACGATTCGCAACAAGAAAGACGGCGAAACCGTCACCCTGAACTACGAAGACATCAGTAACGGCCAGTTCAGCATCGAGACCAGCGAAGGCACGATGAGCATCGACGCTTCGGCCGACGGCGCGAACGGCGAGGGCACCGGCTCGGTGACCTTCTCGGGCGCCGACGGCGAAGTCGCGACATTCGGCACCACCACCGACACGCCCGACTGGATCCCTGCCTATCCTGGCGCCGAAGGAGAGTCTGGGGGCTTCGCGGCGACCGACAGCTCCGGCAGCCGAGGCGGATTCGGCTTCAAGACCACGGACGGCGCACAAGAAGCCATCGACTGGTTCACCAGCGAGCTCGAGAAGGTGGGCTTCACCGTCGCCTCGCAGTTCAACCAGGATGCACAGGGCACCGTGCTCAAGAACGTGTCGTTCGAAAATGGCGGACGGACCGTGACCATCATGGCCGCGCGCCAAGACGGCGACGAGCAGACACAGGTCACCGTGCAGTACAACGAGAAACAGTAGGCGCCTTCCGAGCCGCCTACCGGGCCCGACTACCGGGCACGCCTACCGGGCCGGGCGATCCGCTCGGCCTCAAATCTTCAGAAGGCGGGGTCGAGCGGGAAGGCGATGGAGCAAGGCTTCTGACACCGCAGGGCGTCGCAAGGCTGGTAGTGAAAGGCCAGCGCGGCGCCCTTTTCGCACGCCCGTACCCGGCCGGTAATCTCGGCGTCGGATGACCTGAAGACGTCGACCGCCGGCTGTCCCGGCGCCAGTTGGACCGACTCCGCGGCCGGCCAGGTCACCCTCTCGAGCTCGGCATCGATTCCCTCCAGGCGCGCCGGTGCCCCTTCCCCGCTGCCGTCGCCTTCGCCGTGGGTAGCATTCCCCTGTCGCGTGGCGGATCGGGGCGCATCGAGATGCCAGCCGTCTTCGATCGAAAGATGCAGCGCGAAGTCGCGCCAGCCCTCGGGATCGGGCGCGCCAAACTCGACCGTGATCGACACGGGGTCGCCGGTCTCCCCAGCATGGCCGTCGGCCGCGCCGGCTCCTGCCGAAGCACGCGCCACCGGCATTGGCCAGCCTGGATGCTGGCAAGCCTCGTGGTACCGCGATACGGCCACGCACAGCATGCGCGTGGCGTCACCCTGGCGCTCGGCAAAGTGGCCGAACGCGCGCAGCACCGACTCTGCCCGACCACGCCAGCGATCTTCCCCTGTGACCTTCGCGAGATCGATCAGGTTCAGCGCGGAAATCGCATTGGTCGACGGTAAGGCGCCGTCGAAGACCTCTCGCGAGCGCGCCAGCAGATCCGGCGCGGCCTCGGCCACGAAGTAGCCGCCGTTTTCCCGATCTGCGAGACGCGCCTCCTGCTCCTCCGCCAGCTCCGCGGCGGCTTCCAGCCAGCGTTCTTGATCGCTCGCACGATGCAGGTCGAGCAGGCCGCGAATCATGAAGGCGTAGTCAGCAACCATGGCGGGTTGCTTGCGCCGTTCGTCCCGCCAGCAGTGATGGAGCGTGCCCGCGTCGGCCCGTAGCTTCTCCAGTACGAAGGCTGCCGCGTGCGCGGCCTGCTCGGTCAGCGCATCGTCGCCGAGATGCCGCCCCGCTTCTGCCAGACCGGCGATTGCCATGCCGTTCCAGTCGGCGAGAATCTTGTCGTCGACGAGCGGCGGCGGCCGGTCGGCGCGTGCCGCGAACAGGCGGTCGCGAAGCGGCGCGATCTGCGCGACCAGGTCCTCGTAGCCCATGTGCCGTCGCGCCGCTTGGGCGTGCAACGACTCGGGCAGGTGCAAGACGTAGTAGTCACCTTCGAAGAAGGGCGCCCCATCGAAACCATAGATCGGCGCCAGGAAGGCAAAGTCTTCGGGCCCGAGCACGGCGCGGAGCTGGGTCGCCGTCCAGACGTGAAATCCACCCTCGAAGCCACCAGTCTCGGCGTCGATCGCGGAGAAGAATCCACCCTCGGGATGCCCCATGTCGCGACCGAGGAAGGCCGCGGTCTCGCGGACGATGCGCCCATACTCGACCGCGCGGGTTTCGTCGCCGCGCGCCTTCGCACGGCGGAAGGCTCGGCTGTAGAGCACCAGGAGATGCCCGTTGTCATAGAGCATCTTCTCGAAGTGCGGGACGCGCCAAGCCTGGTCGACCGCGTAGCGATGAAAGCCGCCTCCGAGTTGATCGTAGAGACCGCCACGCGCCATCTGGTCGAGGGTCGCGTCGAGCATGCGTTCCGCCTGGACCGCAGCCGGGCTCGGCTCGTCCGCGCCCGGCTGCGCCACCTGATCGAGCAGGTAGAGGTTGGACGGCGTGGGAAACTTGGGCGTGCTCCCGAAGCCACCGTGGGCCTCGTCGAAACGCGTGGCCAGAGACGCGGCAGCGCGCGATGCCACCTCGGGACCGGGAATCTCGCTCGGTGCGCCGCGCTCTTCCAGGTAGCGCTTGATCGCCACCTCCAGCTCCTCGCCCTGGGTTTCGACATCGTCGCGTCGGTTCTGCCAGGAGTGGATCATGGCGCGCAGGACTTCCTGGAATGACGGCATGCCGTGCCGTGGCTGGGGCGGAAAGTAGGTGCCGGCGAAGTACGGCTTGAGCTCCGGAGTCAAGAACAGCGAATTCGGCCAGCCGCCCTGACTGGTGAGCAGCTGGGTAGCCGCCATGTAGATCTCGTCGAGATCGGGACGTTCCTCGCGATCGAGCTTGATGTTGACGAAATGCGCGTTCATCAGCTCGGCGGTCGCTGCATCGGCAAAGGACTCTCGTTCCATGACGTGGCACCAGTAGCACGTCGCGTAGCCGACCGAGAGAAAGATCGGCTTGTCCTCGTCGCGGGCCCGCTGGAGGGCTTCTTCACCCCATGGATACCAATCCACGGGATTGTTCTGGTGCAGCAGCAAATAGGGCGAAAGCTCGCCCACAAGGCGGTTCGTGGGACCGTCACCATGGCTCATGGCGCGCATCGTAGCAGTCCGGAATCGGGCCGCGACACGCGCCATGAGCACCGGAAGCACTAGGGTGCGGTCGCCCAGGCTGAAGTGTCGCCGGCCTCGAAGCCGTCCGCGAAGATCCGCACCGGACCCGGTGCGCGCTCGAAGATGAAGACCGCCCCCCGCTGGTGGCCGCCAAAGCGTCGATCCGGCGCGCCGACCACCAGCTCGTCCCCCTGGAGCGCAATGGCCCACCCGAACTGGTCAGTTTGGCTGGTTTCCGGGCCGATGCCGGTCAGCCGTTGCTCGAAGGCGAGATCGCCGCTGCCATCGTCCTCCAGGGTCCACACTGAGCCAGGCGAAAAATTCGGTCCCCCGAAGCGACGTGCTCCACTCACCACCGCGCGGCTGCCGTCGAAGACCACCGCATCGCAGCCAAAGCACTCATCGCCCGATGGCGGAATCATGTTCTGAGCCACCGACCAGACGTTACCGGTACGCGACATCATGACCAGTCGGCGGACACGTCCCGCGGTGATCAATGCCTTATCGCCCGCCAACGCCACGCCGATTCCGAAGTGATCGTTGTTACTCGGGGTGGTGAGCAGCAACGACTGCTCGAGTGACCACGTCGTGCCGCTGCGGACCATTGCATAGGCCTCTCCGACCGGACCGGCGTTGCTGTCGCCGATCAGCACTGTGTTCTCGTCGACCGCCAGGAAGCTGACCTCGACGCCCATCGGCAAGGCCACGTCGGGCACGATCTGCTGTTGAAGGGTCCAGCCGCCTCCGGTTCGGACGTAGACCCAGACCCGACGGTGGCTACCCAAGCCTCCGGGGCTCGAATCCGTAGAGGAGACGAAAGTATCGCCGTCTTTCGCCAGGCCGACACCGAAAAAGCCGCGCCCATCGGGATCCGGCGACAGAATCTTGTCGGTCTCCACCCACATGCCGCCGATCCGCTCGAAGACGTAGATGATTCCCGGAGCACCGCCCGGCTCCCTAGCCCGTGGCGCAGAGATCAAGGCTTCGTCGCCGTCGAGGGCAATGTTGTAGCCGAATCGATCATTGAAGGACCGGTCGCTCGCGACAAGAAGCTGGGTCACGGTCCAGATCCCATCTTGCCGTTCGTAGACATAGACCGCACCTTCGTCGGTCGACGTATTGTCTCTGCCAGAAGAACCGATCATCAGAGTGTCCCCGGAAAGCCCGACACTGCTACCAAAGCGCCCCCGCATCTCATTCCCCTGGATGACTCTCGTCTGTTGCCAAACCAATCCCTCGGCGCCTCCTGCCATAGCAGGGAGGGCCCATCCCTGGAAGGCCATCAGAACCAACCCAACCAGCTGCTGCCGCCATTGTCGCGCCTTTTTCATCGCTCTCTCCTCGATGTCGTTCAATCTGATGATGCAGGGCCGGCGAGTTACAATGCGTGTTCCGTTGCCACCCCTACCCTTGAAGAGGCGAGAAGTGAGTCTTTTCCGTATCCTCAAAAGCACTGGTCTGCTGCGCTGGCGTACCGAGTGGCGCAAGCACACCGGGCGCGAGCACTCGACGCTCGAGGTCGATCCACGCTGGCGCGAGCGGGCGCGCCACTTTCGTTCCCCGCCCATGACCCAAGAGCTGGTTCACGCGATCGCGCGAATCTCGCCGCAGTTTCACCTGCGGCCGACAGCGACGTCGCGATCATTCTGGGAGCTGTCTCAGAACGGCTCGTGTTGGGGCGAGTACGACGCGCTCGAACCCCTGCTGACCCGCATGGCTGCTCCTGGAAAGGTTCTCGAGGTTGGCTGCGGCCTCGGTCGCTCCGCTGTCTTTTTCAAGAAGGCGCTCCCCTGGAAAGAAAGCACGTTCCACCTCTACGATGCCGACGGCCCGCGCATCCATTATCCGCGCACGGGCGAGCGCTCGGAGCGGACCTTCTGCGGTGACCTTCAGGCCTTGCGCGAGGTGCTCGCCTACAACGAGGTCGAGAATGTCGAGGTCTTCGATGCCCGCAAGCTCGACAACCGCCTCGACGGCCTCCCGGGGCCCTACGACCTCGTGTACTCGTTCTATGCCGCGGGCTTTCACTGGTCGCTGGCCGACTTCTGGGACGAGCTCGAAGGCCTGATTCACGACAACTCGATCGGCATCTTCACCATCCATCGAAACTTCGAAACCTTTCCACAGCTCAGCGGGGTGGCGTCGCGCATGGTCACGTTCGAACGCAGCCTGATCAAAGACCACCCGCACCGGATGCTGGTCATCAGCCGGAACGAAGCGCTTCTTCGGCCCCTCGACGAAGCCACCCCGCCCGCGTGAGTCGAGACCGCGGGCGAGGTGGATCGGCAAGGCAAGAGTCCGAAGAGCCGTGACAGGGTGTCCGCCGACGCCGTTTCTACGACGCCTCGGCCAGCACCCGGTCGAGCTCGGCGAGGGCTTTGTCGCCCTGGCCGGTCTCGTTGTAAAGATCGCGCAGCTTGAAGCGTAGGAGCGTGCGCACCGTCGGTGAGGTCGAGCGGTCGTCGAGCAGCCGGCGAAGATGCCCGATAGCGTCAGCCTTTGCCCCTCGCCCCTCATAGATTTCGATGATTCCTTCAATCGCCAGATAGGCTCTGGACTCGTTCTCCGAAACCATGGCGACCCATCGTTCCCCGACACTCAAGTAGTCGCGCATCAGTGCGATGAACTCGTGAGGGGAATGGGTATCGGCCTCGCTGGCCTGACTGTTGCCAGCCACGGCGAAGAAGCCTCCGGCCAGCATGGCAGCCAGAATGACCAAGGCGGTGAAGGATGGGATCGTGAACGAACGGCGCGCAGTCGTCTTCATGGGTTGTCTCCTGATGAGGCTCACCGAGCCCGGGGGCTGGTGAAGCGATTTCGAAGGGCGTGCATGGCACGGTGTAAATGAGCCTTGACGGTGCCGGTACGGCAGCGCATGACCGAGGCGGTCTCACGGGTCGACAAGCCTTCCAGGTGCCGGAGAACCACGACCTCGCGCTGCCGCGCCGGAAGTGCGGCGAGAGCGGGCGCAAGATCGCCGAGGCGGGCATCTCGCGGCGGCGCGGCACGCTCTGGAAGGTGCCCGTCAGCGTCCGTGCTGGTGGGCGAAGCACGGAGCCGGCGCCGCGCCAGCTCGCGCGCCGTGTTGCACACGACCCGATAGAGCCAGGTCCGGAACGCGGCTCGCGGGCGCCAGCGCCGATGGCCACGCGCGATGCGCAGAAAGACCTCTTGGGTGATGTCCTCCGCGAGGGATTCATCCGACACCGTGCTCCAGGCAAGCCGATAAACGTAACGACGATGGCGCTCGAAGAGCTGGCGCAGGGCATCTGGATCACCGGCACGCGCCAGGAGCCCCCAATCGTCTTGCTCTTGATCGAGCGGGGGACGCGCATCTGTGGGCGCGGACGCAGCGGACCGTCGCTTCGTCATGAGCAGGTCCGACACGGTCAACGGCCCTGCCCGGATGATGACAACGCGCCGGGGCGGGGCAATACCGCCGGCCTTCGGGGGGATGACGGCATCGAAGGACGCCAATCACCTGTCGGCGCTGCGGGGGACTCGATGCGCTGTGCACGAAGCTGTTGCCCCACGACGCGCAAGGAAGACGTGAGCGGCAAGGTCGACACCGGCGCCGCGGTCGGCGCACTGCGCGTCACCCGGTCCACCTCGGGACGGGCGGCAGCGGGCTCCGGCGTCCGCCACCGAGCCACCGACAAGCCGATCGTCAACACAGCAGCCGCCAACGCGGACGCCCACTTCGCCGATGGCATCCAGTGCACGCGCCAGCCTGCACCCAGTGGAAGGCGGCCGGGTCGGGATGCCTGCTGCCGTGCCAATAGATCCCGGAACGAGGCTTGGGGCGCGAGTGATGCATAGGCAGCCCGTCCCGACGCCAGAACCTGTTCGACGGCTTCCATACCCGCGAGCGCGCCCGCGCAACGGGCGCACGTCTGCGCATGGGCACGAACGGCAGCCCGCGCGTCGTCGTCCAGCTCGAGCCAGGCGTCCAGCGGCCCGCGAAAAGCTGCACAGGGTTCGACGGCCGACGCTCCACCCTCGGTCCAGTGATCGCGATCCGTCTCGAGGGCAGTGCGCCTGCCGCGATCGCTACTCGTGTCTTCGCTGTTGCGCATGGTCACATCCGTCCATCATGGCAGTCCTGGCGTCGACATTCGTTCGGCCGCCGCGCGTTCGAGAAGCCTCGGTGCTGCAGGGGTAACGACTTCACGAATATGAATGCGTCCAACGACCCGGATGGTTTACATGGGATCAAGAACGTTCCGGCCGGGAAGGCGGCAGGCGCAAGGAGAACCGCGCCGAGCCGACGCTTCAGAAAGTCACGGCAGGCGGGAGGCCGGAGGACAGGAGATGCTCAGTACTTCAGTCCGGTGTCGCAGAGCACCGTGACCACCATGGCATCTTCGCCGCGGTCTCCTTGGCCGAGGAGACGCAGCGCGGCGGCCACGTTCGCCGCAGCCGAGTAGCCCACGTAGAGCCCTTCCTCGACGGCCAGGCGACGGCGATACTCGATGGCCTCATCGTCACTCACTGCGATCGTGCCGCTGGCCAGCTCCGGCTGCCAATGCGGTGGCACGACGCCATAGCCCGTCCCCTGCAACAGGTGGCGCGGTTCACGAACCCGCTGACCGGCTAGCACCGCGGCAGACGCCGGTTCCACGGCAAAGCACTGGATCTTCGGGTTCTGACGCAGGAGGTAGCGGCTGGTGCCCACGAACGTGCCGCCGCTGCCGACCGCTGCGACGAACGTCGTGAGGCGACCCGCGGTCTGTGCCCAGACCTCGGGCCCGGTGGTTTCTTCGTGGGCCGCTACGCCCGCCGGGTTGAAGAATTGATCGACGTAGTAGCCCCCGGCTTCGTCGGCCACGGCGCGCGCCCGCCGAGCTGCGGCGCGTACATCGGAGCCGGTAACCTCGCCTGGCACGCCATCGACCTGCGGTACGAGCACGACCCGGGCACCAAGGGCCTCGAGCATGCGAACCCGCGCACGGCTGTTGCCGGCCGACATCACCGTGACCAAGGGATGCCCCATCACCGCACAGACGACGGCAAGGCCCGCGCCCATGTTGCCGCTGGTCATCTCGACCACCGCCTGCCCCGGCGCCAAGACCCCGCGCTCGCGCGCCGACAACACGATCTGGCGCGCCGCACGATCCTTGACACTGCCGCCAGGATTCTGCATCTCGAGCTTGGCCAGCAGCTTCCCGGGCCCAGGATGGAGACGATCCAGCGCCACCAGCGCGGTGTTTCCGATCACGTCCAGTGCGCTCGGCCAGGCGTCTGCGGCGCGCGGCGGCGGGACGGGCCTGCTCACTCTCGGAGAATCCACGTCCGGGCGGCGATGCCGAAGTGGACGGCCACCAGGCTGGTCAGGGCCTCTCCGATGCGACTCGCCAGGTTGGGTGCTCTGCCCCGTGGAACGGCCGCCACCGCCAGCGTTCGGTGGGTCGACGCGGTGATCTTTCCGTGCTTGGCGAGACGGCCGACAAAGGGTCGAGCGATGACATCCGGCGTACTGAGGAAGGCCAGCTCTCCGGCGGCCACCGGCTCCCACCCCGCCGTGCCTCGCCCGACGAAACGCTCGGCACCGGTGGTGAAACCCAGCGTCGGCTCAGCCGCGAGCTGGTCGAGATCCCAGGCCATGATCGGGACCAAGAATCGCAACGAAAGGACCTCGAGGAGATCGACCATGGGATTGGTCGATCCGGCCGGGCGGTCACTCAGCGCGCGATGCACCAGCCTCTCCACCGATGAGCCCGGCCGATCCGGTTGCCCATCGAGCGTGGGAAGCACATCGTGCCAACAGGACAAATGGGGATGGTCGAGGGGCGCGGCGTACGACCAGGTCGCGCGCAGGATCGCCTGGCGCTCGGCCAACGCTTCGACCAGTACCGGGCGGGCCTTGTGATTGTCGAGCCCACGCGCAACCAGCAGCACAAGACGCAGACCAGGTACGCGCTGCCAGGCCGCGGACGCCACCGAGAGCGGTGGCGCGTCGATCGTCGACGCCCGCGGCCGGCTCTTCACGTATCAGCCTGAAGGTGCCCCGTCCGGCCGCGAGGCGCCGACACGAGAACCCTCGGAATGGGACGCTTCTGCGCAGACGGAGATCGCGTCCGGTACCGCCGATTCGTGACCAGCCTCCGAACGGTTGCTCGCTCCTGCGGACATGGCGAGGAAGAGCTCGTGCACGCCGCCGTCGGCGGTCAGCTCGGGATGAAAAGTCGCCGCCAAGACCGTGCCTTGGCGCACCAGTACCGGGTCGCCCTCATGGCGCGCCAGTACCTCGAGGCCGTCGCCCGTCCGGGTGATCCGCGGGGCGCGAATGAAGACCATTTCGAGGCTGCGGCCATCCGTCCACGAACCCGGCACCTCGCAGCTCACGAGCTGGCGGCCGTAGGCATTGCGGTCCACGTCGACATCGAGCAGTCCCAGGGACCGCTGCTCTGGATGGCTGACCTTGCGTGCCAGCAGAATGACGCCGGCGCAGGTGCCGAACAACACGCCACGCCGCTGGTGGAACGCCGGCAGCGCGTGCCACCAGCGTGGCTCGTGCTCCATCAGCTTGAGCAAGGTGGTCGACTCGCCGCCCGGCAGCACCAATCCGTCGAGGGCGTCGAGCTGGTGTGGATGTCGAATCTCCGGCGCCTCGACACCCAGCCGTGCGAGGGCGCGGACGTGGGCGTCGAATCCTCCCTGCAGGGCCAGGACGCCGACTCGCGGCAGCCGCCGTCCGGTCACTACCAGCCTCGCCCCGCGAGCAGCTCTTCCGGCGCCAGCTTGTCGATCTCGAGCCCGGGCATGGCCTCACCGATCTCGGCAGACACATCGGCCAGGATCTCCGGTTCGCGGAAGTGGGTCGCGGCCTTGACGATGGCACGCGCGTGGCGTGGTGGATCAGCGCTCTTGAAGATGCCACTGCCGACGAAGACCGACTCGGCGCCGAGCTGCATCACGAGGGCGGCATCGGCAGGTGTCGCGATCCCGCCGGCTGAGAAGTTGGGCACGGGCAGCTTGCCGTTCTCCGCGACCCAGCGCACCAGGTCGAATGGCGCACCGAGGTTCTTGGCCTCGGCCATCAGCTCGCCCGAGTCGAGGGTCGTCAGACGACGAATGCCGCCCATGATCGCCCGCATGTGGCGCACGGCCTCGACAATGTTGCCGGTCCCTGCCTCACCCTTGGTACGCATCAACGCCGCGCCTTCACCAATCCGCCGCAAGGCCTCACCGAGGTCGCGCGCGCCGCACACGACCGGGACGTCGAAGTCGAACTTGTCAATGTGGTTGGCTTCGTCCGCGGGCGTCAGTACTTCGCTCTCGTCGATGTAGTCGACACCGAGCGACTGGAGGATTTGCGCTTCGACAAAGTGGCCGATCCGGCACTTGGCCATCACCGGAATCGACACGGCCTTCATGATCTCGCGGATCATCGTCGGATGCGACATGCGCGCGACACCGCCGTCGCGGCGAATGTCAGACGGCACGCGTTCGAGCGCCATGACCGCGACCGCCCCCGCATCTTCGGCAATCTTCGCCTGCTCCACGTCCGTGACGTCCATGATCACGCCACCCTTCAGCATCTCGGCCAGGCCAGACTTGACCCGCAGGGTACCCGTTTTCTGCGTATCCATCATCGTTCGCTCCATGCTCGTCGAGAAACGTCGTCTTCGGGGAACCATCTCCCGAGGGCCACGATCTTCCGACGAAAGTCGTCTTTCGGGAAATCGCTATCTACGGAACGCAGGCAACGCGGTTCGAGAACTGGGCACTGCTGCGATCTCGAGCTGTTCGTGAAAGCGCCAGGCGGTCGGCATCGTACCTGCGATCCGAGGAGAGTCCGCTCTGCGCGGGGCCCGCGAATCGTCAGAGTCCACGATGCGGCCGCACCGCCGGAGCGCGCAGGATAACGCGACCAACGGTTTCATCAAAGCGCCAATTCGGAGCAATTCACGCAGACCACTTATCCCCGTCCTCCGGCCAGGCGAGCGGCATCAGGCAGCGAGCGCAGCCGAAGCATGCTGACGATGCCAACTGCCGGCCCGAGCGCCAGGAGGGCGAAGACACGGTGCCAGCCGACGTGCGCCGCGACCGCGGGAAGCAGGCGGATCGACACCATGGTGAGCAGGAAGCCGAGGCAGACCTGCACGGTCAGTGCTGTCCCGATCGTGCGCGAATCGGTCAGCTCGCTGGCCGCGGCGCTGAACTGAGCGCTGTCCGCGACCACGCTCAGACCCCAAAGCAGACAAACCACGGTCAGCCACCCTGGGTGGGCCTGCAGCCCGCCGGCAACGAGCGCGCACGCCCCCGAAAGCGCGAGGCTGACCACGACGACAGTGACGCGGCCAACCCGGTCCGCCACCCATCCCGCGACGAGGCAGCCGGCCGCGCCGATCGCCACCGAGGCAAATGCCGCGATCCGGCCAGCCGTCTCGCTCCAGCCTGCGTCCGCGTAGGCCAGCAGCAGAAATGCCGGCACCCACGTCCACATCGCGTAAAGCTCCCACATATGCCCGAGATATCCGAGGTTGACCAGGCGACTCGGGCGGTCCGCCAGCCCATGCAAGGCATAGCGCGCCCGGAAGGGCGCCGCCGGTCCGACATGGGGACCGATACGGAACCAGCCTGCCGCCAACACCGCCGCTACCAGTGCGAGGGCCGAGGCGCCGAGAACGACCATGCGCCAGGGCGGTACACCGCCCGCAAACGGTACCGCCGCGAGCAGATGCGGCATGGCCGAGCCCACGGTCAGCGCGCCGACCACCAGACCGATGCCGAAACCGCGGTCGCGCAAACACCAGCTCGCTGCCAGCTTCATGCCCGGCGGATAGACCCCGGCGAGCGCAAAGCCGGTTGTAAAGCGAAGCACCACCGCCATCGCCGGTCCGTCTGCCCAGACAATCGACGCGTTGGCCAGCGCCCCGACCATCGCGCAGACGGCGAAGAGGCGCGGTGCGGGCACCCGATCTGCGACGTTGAAGACCGCGCTGAGCAAGGCCCCGACCACGAAGCCGAGCTGCACACTCATCGTCAGCCACGCCTGCCATCCCGCGTCCAAGTGCCACAGTGCCGTGAGCTGTGGCACCACCGCCGAAGCTGAAAACCAAAGCGTCATCGCCAGCATCTCCGCCAGCGCGATCACCACGAGCTGCATCGCCTTGCGCGTCATGGCCGCTTCCTACCACAACCGGGAGCAGCGGCCACGGCCCCCGTCGACAACCTCGGGCAGGGCGTCGGAGTCGGGCCTTGGCCGTTCGCTGCGCAGCCTACGGACCGGGTCGGTTCCCACAGCACGGGGGCCGGGGCGACGCGAGCAAACACCTGGCCGAGGGACGCTTCGGTCTCGCCCCGCGGTGGCAGGAACGTGAACGGCCAGGCAAACGGTATGAGAAGGAAGGATTCTCGTGCAGCTGGACTCAAGGGCCCCCAAACAGCGAAAGGGGCTGAAGATCAGCCCCTTTCTGAATCGCCGCCGCCGCCCTGTCCCCCGCAGGTGGTCGACGTGTGGCATGTGTGACGCCGATCTCGTTGGACGCTATCGACGAAGACGTGTGAGTCCGGTAGCAGTACTGTCATGCCGGCCTGGGAGCCGGCGGAGGGTGGCACAGTTTGGTGGGAGGCGGCAAAGGCCGCCTCGCCGACCACCACGGGGAACAGGGCGGCGAAGGCCTGAAACTTTGCTCATCAGTCGAGCCAGCATTCTTCACTTCGAGCAGAAAGGCACATGTACCCCTTTGCAGTGAAGTGCAGATGCGCAGTTTTCGATGGGAGTATACACTATGCCAACCCCTTTGCCAACACCTCCCGTGCACATTTCGTCAACCGCTCGGCCGCGACGTGTGCGTGCTCCCGCTGCGGTCTCGCGAACCCATTCGGTTGGGTTGCAGGCTCATCGAGCGGGCAAATCTGGCCGTCACGGTTTCATTCGGACAAAACGCTGGGTCCAATACACTAGAGCCATGAGTTGTCCCCACCGCATGCCCCCAGCCCCGCACCGCGACCCATCCGCCAAGCCGTTGCCGCTTCGACGATCGCTCCCGCGAGGCCGCGACCTCGTACCCGGCTTGCTCGCCCTCGCGCTGGCGTCGGGTAGCCTGGCCGGATGCACCTTTCCTGCCGGTGGGCTGGCTGGTGGAAGCCGGCCGACCGACAGAAGCCACGCGGCAGACTCCGGCTCGAGCAGCTCTGCCCACTCCGACGGAGAATCCATGAGCGACCGATCGTCCCCCGAACGCGAGCCGGTCGACCCGGCGGTCTGGCAGGCCATCGATCGCCTGATCAGCGAACAGAAGATGCAAGCTGCCCTCGACCAGGTGGCGCCGATTCTGTCCACCGCCCGCGAACGAGACGATGTCGACGCATGGACCCGTGCCCTGATCACGAGCGTTCAGCTCCAGACCGCTCTCCATGGCTACGAGACCGCGGTCCGCTTCCTTCGAACGGAGTCATGGCCCCAAGGAACCGAGAACGAGCATCGCCGCGCACGGGTCGTTCTCGACCTCTTCTATGCCCACTCGCTGGTGCAGTACCGGAACGCCTACCGGTACCAGATCGTCCAGCGCGAAACCGTCGTGTCGACCGAGACGGTCGACCTGGCAGCCTGGACCATGGATCAGCTCGTGGTCGAGATCAACCGTGCGTTCTCGCGGGCCTGGAGCGATCGCGCGACCTGGGGTGAAGCATCACTCGGTGCGCTCTCGGCCTATGTCGAGCAGAACGACTACCCCGCACGCATTCGGGGCACGTTGCGCGACACGGTCTCCTACCTGTGGGCAGAGGTGCTCACCGACTCCTCCGCCTGGTCTCCGGCCCAAACCAACGGCATTTTTCGCCTCGACCTGCCAGCCCTCGTCCGAGGTGAACTCGAAACCGAGGCCACCCTCGACGACCCGCGGGCGCATCCTCTCGAAAAGCTGGCCGTGGTGCTCGGTGACCTCGAAGCGTTCCACCGACAGGGCGACCGCCCGGAGGCCGCATTCGAGGCTGCCCGACAACGCATCGTCTTCCTGCAGCAGCACACGAACCGGCGAGCAGACCTCGAGACCCTGGAGCAAGGGCTGCGCGATCGCCTCGAGACCCTCGGGCGACGCTTCCCTTGGTGGTCCAAAGGCATGGCGACCCTCGCCGAGATGGTTCGGGATTTCGACTCGGCACCCGACCGCCTGGCGCGCGCACACCGCGTGGCCACGCAAGGCGCCGAAGCGTTCCCCGAGTCGATTGGCGGCGTCCAGTGCCGCGCCATTGCCACCCAGATCGAGCAACCATCGTTCCAGCTCACGGGCATGGCGGTCGATGGCCTCGGCAGATCTTCGATCGGCATCGACCACGCCAACCTGAAAGCGCTTCACTTTCGGGCTTTTCGCCTACCCTTGGAGCAGGTGCTCCAAGGTACCGGCGGGCCATGGCGTCTGGTCGAGCCACGCCGCGTCACCGCCATGCTCGACAGCCGTAAGGCCGACATCGCGTGGTCCACCGAGCTGCCGACGACCGGTGACTTCAGCACTCACCGAACCGACGTCATCCCACCGATCGAGGCGCATGGCTTCTACCTGGTGGTGGGCTCCGCGCGGTCCGACTTCCGGCCCGGCAACAACCAGATCCAAGGCATGGTCCTGCAGCAAACCGAGTTGGTGTTGCTGTCGCGCCGTACCGCGGACGATCGGCTCGAAGTGACCGTGCGTCAGGGCGCGAGCGGCGCAGCCATCGACGGCGCGACGATCACCGTGCTGCGATGGCAGAGTGGCAAGCCTCCCGTCGAGGCAGCGAAACACGCCACGGGCGCGGACGGACGTGTGACCTTCGCAGTCCCGCCCCGCCAAGCCTGGACGCTGCTGACCCGGCATGAAGACCAGGCAGTGCTCGACCGCAGCGCATTCCATGGCCGCCGAAGCCACCGCCCGCAACGCCAGGAACCACGTACGTTTCTCTATACCGATCGCAGCATCTATCGTCCGGGTCAGGAGATCTTGTGGAAGACGGTCACCTACGGTCCCGCCCGCGAAGCCGGCGACGAGTCGGTGGCCACCCATGGCGAGCCCACGCGATCCTTTGACGTGCGCAGCGGGGAAACCGTTTCCATCGTTCTGCGCGACGCCAATGGCGAAGTGGTCGCCGAGTCCGAAACCACGAGCAACGATTTCGGCACGGCGACGGGTAGCTTTCGCATTCCCGAGGGGCGGCTGCTCGGTGCGTGGAGCCTCCAGGCGACCTGGAATGGCCATGCCCAGGTACGCGTGGAAGCCTACAAACGCCCGACCTTCGAGGTCGCGATCGATGATCCCGAGGGCGCGCTTCGTCTCAACCGCGAGGCCACCCTCCGTGGTTCTGCCACCTACTACTTCGGCCTGCCGGTGAGCGAAGGCGAAGTCGACTGGCGTGTCGTTCGCGAGCCTGACTTCCGCCCCTACGGACGCTACGGCTTCAGCCGCTGGTGGCCGCAGCCCGGTGCGCCGGAAGTGGTTGCCGCGGGGCGTACGCGGATCGATCCCGACGGTACCTTCACCGTCACCTTCGAGCCCGCAGGCGACGAGCGTGACGCGCCGGCCATCTCCGGTACCCGAGCCGGCGGCATGCGGCGCCAGCCCGACAGCCGCTACAACTTCCGAATCGAGGCCGATGTCACCAGTGCCGGAGGGGAGACCCGCAGTGCCCAGCGCAGCTTCCCGGTCGGCACGGTGGCGGTCGAGGCCAACATCGAGCACACATCCGGCTTCGTGATGGCCGGCACCGAGATCAGCCTGGATGTCGTCCGACGGGCGCTCGACGGGCGTCCGCTCGCGGGAGCCGGCCAGTGGCGCCTGGTGCGCGTCGACCAACCCGAGCGTGCCCTGCTGCCGGTCGAGCAGCCCCTACCGCCGGCGCCGGACGCGGTAGACGCCTTCCTGACCGACAGCGACCGGCGACGCCCACGCTGGCGTCCAGGCTACGAGCCATGGCAAATCGCGGCGGCCTGGCCGGATGGCCCCGAGGTGGCCACGGGCCCCGCGCATCATGGCGACGATGGCATCGCCAAGCTCGACCTGGGCGCGCTCGAGCCTGGGCTGCTGCGGCTCCACTACCAGACCGACGACGCCTTCGGAGCGACGTTCGACACCCAGACCGAGCTGTGGGTGGTGGCCCAGGACACCGAAACCCCCGGCGACTCTCGCAGTCCGTCGACCGTGGCCCTGCCCGCGGTGCTGGCCCTGAGCGACGAGCAGGCGCAGCCGGGCGAGACCGTACGCGTGCTGGTCGCCAGCGGCATTCCGGGGCAACCGATGGTGCTCGAAGCCTTGCGCGGCAACCGCACGGTCATGCGGCGTGAGATCTCCGGCGGCAGCGATACCTGGGTCGATCTGCCGATCGGCCCCGATGACCGCGGCGGGCTCACCCTGCGTCTGACATCTGTCGCCGACTACCAGCTCATCGAGCTTCAGCAACGTCTCGATGTGCCTTGGGAAGACCGCAAGCTCGACATCACGTTCACCACCTTCCGCGACAAGCTCCGCCCGGGTGCACCTGAGACCTGGCGCATCGCGCTCCGCGGTGAGGAAGGGCCGCTCGAAGCCGGCGCCGCCGAAATTCTGGCGTCGATGTACGACCGCAGCCTCGATCTCTTCGCGCCCCACCAACCGCCGAGTCTGCTCGGCATCTATCCCATTCGCCCAGCACCCTCGGCGCTCGCCACCGTCCTCGGCCAGGCCAACGTGATCTACACGGGCGGCCGCGGCTTTGGTCATCGGGCCCATGCGCGCTACCTGCGCGCGGATCGTCTACGCTTCTTCGACAACTACCCGATCGGTGGTCCAGGCCGGTTCGGAGGTGGCCACGTACCCGTCATGCGCATGCGCGCCAAGGCCATGCCCGAGGGTGCCACATTCGAAGCTGACGTCGCAGATGCGCCGATGGCGATGAGCGCGAATGCCGCCGACGCATCAGCGGTCACGGCGCCACCATCGCCCGCTCCGCCCGCTTCCCCGCCGACGCAAGACGGAGCAGCCGGCGCCCCAGGAGGCATCTCGGGCGCTTTGCGCGAAAACTTTGCGGAAACCGCCTTCTGGCTGCCGCAGCTCCTGGTCGATGACGACGGCGGCGTGAGCTTCACCTTCACTGCCCCCGACTCGGTGACCGCTTGGAATGTGTGGATCGAGGCCCTGACCCGCGATCTGCGCAGCGGCAGCGCCCGCCGCGAGGTTCAAACCACCCGCGACCTGCTGGTCCGGCCCCAGGTGCCTCGCTTCTTGCGCGAAGGCGATCGCGCCCGCGTCGTGATCCTGGTCGACAACGCCGGTGCCAGCCCACTCGAGGGGCACCTCGAGCTCGACATCATCGATCCGGCCACTGAGACCAGCCGCGCCGAGGCATTCGGCCTCGAGAAGGGCGGCCTGCGCAACGTGCCGTTCGCGGTCGAGCCCGGTCAGAGCGTGACGGTCGAGGTCGCCCTCCATGCCCCGCGCCAGGTTGGTGACGCTGCCCTACGGGTGCTCGGCCAGGCCAAGGCAGTCGGCCCATCCGCCGACCACGGCAATGATCATGGCGACGTGCTGGCGGACGGCGAGCTGCGGCCGCTGCCGGTGCTGCCTGGACGCATGCACCTGGTGACCTCTCGCTTCGCCGCCGTTCCCCCGGCCGGCAATCGGACCCTGACGTTCGGCGATCTCGCCGACGCCGATCCCCAACGCTCGGACGAGCAGCTCGTGGTCCAGGTCGATGGTCAGCTCCTGCTCAGCGTGCTCGAAGCCATGCCGTACCTCGTCGACTACCCCTACCCGAGCGTCGAGGCGATGCTGGAACGCTACGTGTCCGCCGGAACCCTGGCATCACTCTTCGACCGGGTGCCCGCCCTCGCCGAGGTGGCCGCTGCCATGGCTGCCGAGCGCGACAGCCGCAACGAACGCTTCGACGAGCCCGACGCCAACCGCACCATCGACCTGGTCGAGACGCCGTGGCTGCGCACGGCGCGCGGCGGTAAGGGTAGCTCGTGGGGCTTGCTGCGCATCCTCGACCCCACGGTCGCGGCCAACACCCGCGACGCCGCCCTCGACGAGCTGACCCGGGCGCAGCGAAGCGACGGCGCCTTCCCCTGGTTCCCGGGCGGACCGCCGTCACCGACCATCACGCTGCAGGTGCTCTTCGGGCTGGCCAAGGCGCTCGACCTGGAAGTCGACACCGTGCCCGAGAACGTGGTTCAACGCGCCTGGTCCTACCTCGCCAACCACTGGCGGCAAGAGATGCGGCCGCGCATCCGTCGCGACGAATGCTGTTGGGAGACCGCTTCCTTCCTCGCCTACGTGCTCTCGGCCTACCCGGACACAGAACGTTGGACCGGTGGCGTGCTAACCGACGACGACCGAGCCCAGATGCTCGACCTCGGCATGCGTCATTGGAAAGAGACGTCGCCCCTGGTCAAGGTCTATCTGGCGACCGCGCTCGCCCGCGCCGATCGTCAGCAGGATGCCGATCTGGTGCTCGACAGTGTGCTCGATTCGGCGCGAACGGATCCGGACCTCGGCACCTACTGGCAGCCCGAGCCACGGGCCTGGCTGTTCTACAACGACACGTTGGTCGGCCACACGGCCACCCTGCGCGCCCTCGACGAGCTGCGTCCCGACGATCCTCATCGTGACGGTCTCATCCAATGGCTGCTGCTTCACAAGCAGCTCAACCACTGGCAATCGACCCGCGGCACCGCCGAGGTGCTCTATACCCTGGTGCGCAGCATGCGGCGAGACGCCCCGCTGGACGCTCCGGACGCCGCCAACGTGACCATCGGCGACCGCCAGGCGCGCTTTACCTTCACCCCCGCGTCGTACCTGGAAGGCAACAACCAGATCGTGATCCGTGGAGACGAGGTCGACCCGAAGACCATGCGATCGATCAGCGTCGAGAACGAGGGCACGCGCGCGATCTTCGCCCGCGCCACCTGGCACTACGCCACCGACCAGCCACCGGCGGCCGGCGACGGGGATCTGTTCCGAATCGAACGAAGCGTCTTCCGCCGCACGTCCACCCGTGACGGCTATGAGCTCGAGCCCCTCGGACCGAACGCCCAAGTCGAGGTCGGCGATCAGCTGGAGATCCAGCTCGAGATCCACAGCCGCGCGCCGGCCGAGTACGTCCACGTTCGCGACCCGCGTCCTGCCGGCCTCGAGCCGGAAGCGCCGCGGTCCGGCTATCGCTGGGGCGATGGCCTGGGACGCTACGAGCAGATCGGAGAAAGTGGCACGGACCTCTTCTTCGAGCGTCTGCCGGCGGGAACGGCCACGGTTCGCTACCGCCTGCGCGCCAACCTGGCCGGCCACTTCCAGGCCGCCCCGGCAGTCATTCAGTCGGTCTACGCACCTGCATTTGCCGGCCATTCGGCCGGCAGCACCTTGGCCATCGAACCTCGCGGCGAGTAGGCCCCGACGAAGAAAAGCAAGCCGGATTGCGAATAACCATCGGGAAGCAACCGTAGTAGGTACCAACAATCATGCAGATGCTTGTGCTGACTTCGGGACGCGGATCGTGAGTCGACGCACGGTCCGTGTCCTCACTCTCTTGGCGCTGGCGGGAGCCATCACCGCCGCCCTTTCCGCAGCGAAAGGCCCGCGCGAAGTCGCGGTCACCACGACTGAGGATCCGAAACGCGCCGCAGCCACCTTCGCCTCCTGGCGGCGCTTCGACTTCGTGCCTGCTGACGCATCACCCCATGGTCCGTCGGCCCGCGCCACGCCCTTGGCCGAGCGCGAGATTCACCGGCTCCTCCAACACACCATCGCCCAAGCCTTTGTCCAGCGCGGCTACCACCATGAGACCGCAGAGCGCGTCGACTTCGTGATCGAGTGGACTTTCGATCACCCCGGCGATCCTCCGCCGGGCTCCAAGACGTGGCTGTTTGGCAAGAAGACGAATTGGTTGGAAATCCGCCTGCGCGCCGCCGGCGACCGCACCGTGCTCTGGACCGGGCGCGCCTTCCACGTGCTACGCAAGAAACGTGATGGCAAGGCCGACGATGACATGGCCCTGCGCTTCCTCGCCGCCTCCCAGGCCATAGCCCGCTCCTTCTCGGAAGCCGCGGCGAATGCCCTGGAACCGTCGCCGAGCGGCACGCATTCGCACGTGGCCGATCCCGACACCTAAACCGATCGGTACGCGCCGTTTCCAAACAACATCGAGAGCACTTTCATTGAACCGGAGGGAGAACAACATGCGCTGGACACTGAACCCGAGCCAGGCACCCAATCTGACGTTTCGCCGCTTCGCCACCCCAATGATCGTGCTGCCCCGCCTCGCACGTGTTCTCACCTTCGGCCTGGCCCTCGCGAGTGCGTCCGTCCTCCCCGCCAAGGACGACATCCGGTTCAAGATCGACACCTGGCAAGACCGCGCCGTCGATCTGTCCACCCTCAGCGTCTTCGCGCTTCCACCCATGCCCCCTGGCACCGCCAATCGCATCGCCCGCGGCATCCGCACCCGCGAAGATGACATCCGCGCTGCCCTGATCGCAGGCTTCGAAGAACGCGGCTACATCCAAGACACCCACGCCGACCCCAGCGCCAGCGTCGACTTCACCCTCCACTTCATGTTCACCCCACCCGAGCGCGAACAACCCTCACGAACCCGCCGCACCATCGGCCAGGTCCAAGGCACCGTCGAAATCCAAACCGGCGGCGACACCTTCAACCACCTCTACGTCGAGCTCCGAAGCCCCGAGACCAACATGCCCATCTGGCGGGGACGCGCCAACCGCGTGCTCAAACGCAAGAGCAAAGACGAGCTCCCCCGCCTCCAAGCCGCCTGCCAATCCATCGCCCAAGCCTTCCCCGCTGCTGAATCCGCTGACAATCCATAGCCGCCCTCGCGTGCCAATCCCAAATCGCCGCCCGCCCCGACAGCGCGACGCACAACAATCGAGACCCATTCCCCACCGACGCCCGATTCGAAAACGCTCCGGGTGACCAACGCGATCGATCCACCGACGCCCAGGGCTCACGACACGGCGCGGACGCCGAGTCCCCAGCCCCGGGCTACACCATGCCGCCCCTACGGGGCTCCAAGACAACGGTACCGGGCC
>CALFAM010000123.1 GCA_937948815.1 uncultured bacterium | reverse complement strand
GCTCAACCTCCGAGCGGGCAGGTACATTCAGACCGCGTCCCGAATGATGTCTTTGACTCGTTGGCAGGCTGCGTACGGTGCACGAATCACATTCACATTCACATTCGATCGAGCACAGCTCTCTGACGCTCCGAGCACCCGAAAACCCTCTGGCGAATCGCTGCCAAGGCCCCACGACAAGACGTAGGCATGCTTCGCCCGCCTGCTGATCCAGGCAGAATCGATGCAACAGGCCGGCGAGTTGGTACGACTATCCAGGGACAAAGGGAAGCGCGGGCGGAAAGCACCCTGGGGGGAACGACACGGGCCACACGCCGCGCCGCAGGTTCTCAGCCGCCTCGCGGAACGCGGTCACGAAGACTGCGTACGCCGAACGCAAGGCCATGAGTCCTCGTCGGCTTGCCGCATGAAAGGTTGGCGCCGGCGTGTCAGCCACCGCGAGTGCACGTGAATGCGGATGCCTGGAGAGCACGATACGCCCGCCCATAGGGACCGTACCGTTCCGACGGTGCCGAGCCTGCGTCTCCCGCTCGATGTCTGCGACCATCTCGTGAACCCGCGAACGACCCTTGGCAGCGCTCCGGCCGCGCCAGCAGGGCAACGGCGACAGCGTGATCACTTCCAGACGCTTTAGAGCGCCGGCTGACGAGCGACAACGGCCCATCGTGTTTCGAGCGCTACTTCGCAAGTCTTCCCAGTCACCCTCGATGGACATCGAGCCATCGCACAAGGCTCGCACTGCATGCACGCCGGGCCAATCGCGCGGGCTGGCCACGAGGCCCTCTTTTGCACCGTGCGCCAGAAGGTAGCGCAATCGAGCAATCTGGGCCTTTGGTTCTTGGCTGACCACGATTGCGCGGTAGCGGCGACTCCAGAAGCGGTCGCGCCAGCCGACCAATCGGCCGACACGTCGCGCGAGATTCGAGCCAACTTGATTCATGAACCGAGCCATCTGCTGCACGCTTTCCGGGCTGATGAGCAGATGGACATGGTTGCTCATCGCGACCACGGCATGAATCTCCATGCCACACAAGCGCTGAGCGCGACCGACAACGCCAGCGATCGTTCGCGTGGACCGAACCGTCGGCTGCAGGAAGTGCCGCCCCTGAATCGTGCGCAGCGTGATTTCGACCATGTGGCCAGGGGGAACAAAGCGAAGTGGACGTGTCATCTCACCCTCAACAACACGTAGGTGGCTCGACCATCTAACAACGAATTCGCCTTCCCTGCCGCGACGGCTGCCTCAACGGAAGATCAGGTATTGACGATCATTCTCCGCAAGGGTAGAGTCGGCGAAGATCGTTCGGCCTATGGGAGAATTTCAGAATGATCGACGAAATCGACCGCAAGATCCTCAGTATTCTTCAGTGCGATGCTCGTGCTTCAAACGCAGCCATCGCGCGACAGATCGGGCTTGCCCCGTCCGCGGTTCTCGAACGCATCCGCAAGCTCGAGAAGCGACGCATCATTCGAGGCTACGAGGCACGCATCGACCCTGCCGCGGTCGATCGGGCGCTGCTCGCCTTCATCTTCGTTCGGACCAACGAGCGTGCCGGCGAGATCACCACGGGCGAAGCGCTTGCCCGATTGCCCGAAGTACAAGAGGTACACCACGTCGCAGGCGAGGATTGCTACCTCGTCAAGGTACGGGCATCGTCACCTTCCGCATTGGGCAAGCTGCTGCGCGAATCGTTCGGGGGCATCTCGACTGTCGGATCGACCCGCTCCACCGTAGTCCTGGAAACCATCAAAGAACACGGACCGTTGCCCCTTGGCGAGACTGCCGCACCTGACTCAGCGTGCGCTGCCGAGCCAGGAAAGGAGACGGAAGACCATGAATGAGAACACCAAACCGGCTCTGCTGACCCTGGTGCTGGCCTTCGGCGCCGTCTATCTGATCTGGGGTTCGACCTACCTCGCCATTCGCTATGCCATCGAGACCCTTCCTGGCCTGACCATGGCGGGTGCCAGGTTCCTGCTCGCGGGCGGACTGCTCTACGCCTGGGCGCGCTGGCGGGGCGCGGCCTCGCCGACCCTCCATCAATGGCGCAACGCGGCGATCATCGGCGCCTTGTTGCTGCTTGGCGGCAACGGCCTCGTGGTCTGGGCCGAGCACTACGTCCATTCGGGCTGGGCGGCGCTCCTCGTTGGCACCGAGCCACTATGGGTCGTCATCCTGATGTTGCTCGCTCCTGGCAGCAAGCGGCCGGATCTGCGGACCGTAGTTGCCATCGCGATTGGCTTTGCCGGCGTGGTCGTCCTCACAGCCCCTGGAGCAGAAGACGGAGGTTCCCCTCTCTTCCTCCCCGCCGTGTTGGCGCTACCGCTGGCAGCACTTTCCTGGGCAGCAGGATCCCTCTATGGACGCCGCGCGGACTTGCCCCGATCGGCTCCGCTCGCGACGGCCATGCAGATGCTCGCAGGCGGTGCGTTCTTGCTGTTGACTGGTACAGGTGTCGGCGAGCTCCGCGGCATCGATCCCAGCACTTTCTCGATGACTTCGATTCTCGCCTTCGGCTACCTGGTCGTCTTCGGCTCGCTGATCGCGTTCACTGCCTACGCCTGGTTGGTCCGCAACGTCGAACCAACCCTCGTAGCCACGTACGCCTACGTCAACCCGGTCGTCGCGGTCGTTCTGGGCTGGTGGCTGGCGGACGAGCCGGTCAGCCAGCGGACCCTCTTCGCCGCGGCTCTGATTGTCGGCGCAGTGGTCTTGCTCTCCATGCCGAAACGACGTCCCTCGAGCCTCGCCCGCATCGACGCGTCGTCTCGCGCCCCCGCCTTACGAACGGCAGACGAGGTGCCGGCAGACGAGGTGCCAGCCTCCTGTGCTCGCGTGCCTCCTGCCCCTCCCACAACGGACCCGCAGGCGCCCACCGGGGCGCGGGATGGCCTCGGCAAGCTCGATCGCTGTGCCTGACCGTCCGCCTCCCCCGTTCGCCGGTCGATTCGCTTGACTGGACAGCGCGGCCGGTATGCCGGCCGCGCTGCTACCGCGATGGTACGATTCGCCCTGGGAGCCGCGAACGTGCGGGGAGGTTCGGGTGAATCAAAGCACTCCGGTCATCATGAGCTGGACGCTGGGCGTTCAGCTCGGCGCTGCGACGCTGCTCGCGCTGTTCTGTCTCGTCCTGCTCCGCACGCAGCGCCTCGAAGCCCTCCGCGTCTGGTGCGCTGCCTGGATCGCCGAAGCCTTGGCCATCGGAGCCGCGTTCAGCCTGATCGCTATCGAGTATCCCGTTCCTGGAGTACCTCTTTCCGCGATCGGTCGGTGCCTCCTCGTGGTCATGCTTGCGGCCAAGTTGAGCCATGCGTTTCTCGCCCTTCGAGGCGCCCTCCTCTTGAGCGCCGATGGCGAAGCCCTACCAACGCAGATCACACCACCGATCGTTCTCGGCACGCTCTGTGGCGTGCTGCTCGGACTGACCGCACCCGACGCCCGCTTCACCCTCCCGATCCTGTGGCTGATCGTCGCGTTCGCCTACCTGCGCGCGGCTTCCAGGGTGCTCCGTTGGCCCGCATCCTCCGAGCCGCCCCTCCTCGGCTGGACGCTGGCCGGAGTTGGCGGACTGTTCTTCCTCTATGTCCCACCCACCGTGCCCTATCTATGGGCTTCCGGCCCACTTTTTCAGTGGATGAACTACACGTCAGTGCTCGACGCCGCGGCCGACACCCTGTTGGCCCTGGCCATCCTCGTGTCCCTGGAGCAATCCCATTCCGAGCGGTTGCGGGAAGCCAATCGACGGCTGGAGGCATCGCGCGAGAAGCTCCGTCAGCTCGTCGACCTCGATCCCTTGACCGGCCTGCGCAACCGACGCGGCCTGCGCCAGGTGCTCGATCGTCTGAGCGCCGCCGGCGGCACCTTGGTCTTCCTCGACGTCGACAACTTCAAACGCATCAATGACCGCTACGGTCACGTCGCGGGAGACCACTGTCTGATCGCCGTTGCCCGTGTCCTGACGCGCTCTTTCCGCACCTGCGACGCGCTGTTTCGATGGGGCGGTGACGAATTCCTGGTCGTGGCACCGGAGCTGACACCTGCCGCAGCCGAAACCCGCCTGGGCCATGTAAGCCAAGCGCTCGCCGCAGCCGAAGAGGGAGCGCCTTGCCCGTGTAGTGTGTCGATCGGCGTCTCGGAGGTGACTCCCGGTCAGGACGCCGGACTGGTCATGCGCGAGGCGGACCGCGCCATGTACGAACGCAAGCGGGCGACCGAGATCCACGCCAGCTGACGAGGAAATTCCATGAAGCTCACCGACGAACACCGACTTCTGCGCGACTCGCTGCGCCAGATCATCGACCAAGAGATCAATCCGCATGTCGAGGCCTGGGAAGCGGCCAAGCGGTTTCCAGCCCATGATCTGCTGAAGCTCTTCGGAGACGCCGGCTACCTCGGGATCACCAAGCCGGAAGCCTACGGCGGCATGGATCTCGACTGGTCCTATGCCATGGTGATGGCGGAAGAGCTCGGCCACATTCGCTGTGGTGGCGTACCCATGGCGCTCGGCGTTCATACGGACATGAGCACTCCGGCGCTGGCGCGCTACGGCAGCGATGCGCTTCGGGAAGCCTTCCTCGCGCCCGCGATTCGCGGGGAGCAGCTTGGCTGCATCGGTGTCAGCGAGTCGGGCGCGGGCTCGGACGTCGCATCGATCCGTACGACCGCCCGCAAGGACGGCGCCGACTACGTGCTTCGCGGCGAGAAGATGTGGATTACCAACGGTGCCCAGGCCGACTGGATGTGCTTGCTCGCCAACACCAGCGATGGGCCGCCCCACCGAAACAAGAGCCTGATCATGGTCCCGCTCGACCTGCCCGGCATCGAGCGTTCCAAGACCCTCGACAAGCTTGGCATGTGGTCATCGGACACCGCCCAGGTCTTCTTCGACGATGTGCGGGTACCACAGCGCTTTCTGATCGGCGACGAAGGCCAAGGCTTCTTCTACCAGATGGAGCAGTTCCAGGAAGAGCGACTGTGGGCTGCCGCCAACGTTTCGACCGCTCTCGACGACGTGATCGCAGCAACGATCCGCTACACGCGCGAGCGCCAGGCGTTCGGGCGATCGATCCTCGACAACCAAAGCGTCCACTTCCGCCTCGCCGAGCTGATGACCGAGGTCGAAGCCCTGCGCGCGCTCACCTACCAGGCGACCGAGCAGATGGTCGACGGTGAGGACGTCACCCGCCTCGCTTCCATGGCCAAGCTCAAGGCCGGCAGGCTGGCGCGAGAGGTCACCGACGCCTGCCTCCAGTACTGGGGAGGCCAGGGCTTCATGTGGGAATCCGCGGTGGCCCGCGCCTACCGCGACTGTCGCCTGCTGTCGATCGGCGCCGGTGCCGACGAGGTCATGCTCGGCATCATCTGCAAGCTCGCCGGAATTCTGCCCCGCGCGTGAAAGGTGCCAGCCTCGTGACTGCGTGGCCTCGCGGCTGCGCGATCTCGCGCCGGAGTGACCGCGCGTGACGGGTGCCAGCCTCGTGACCGAACGGCCTCGTGACCGAACGGTCTCGCGCCTTCGCGGGCCTCGATGGCCTGCGCCTAGGGCACCGTCGCTGACCAGGCCGACGTGTTGCCGGATTCGAAGCCGTCCGCGAAGACCGTGCCCGAGCCCAGAACGGAAAGATCGTAGAGCTGCGCGGCATTCTGAACACCGGCTACGCGAACGAAGAAGTTTCCCGAGCTTGGCAGGCTGAAGTTGAGTAGAACCTCGTTCTCGCCCACGATCCCGTCATCCACATTCGCCAGCACCGTGGTGCCATTGGCTGCGCGCAGCTGGAAGGAGAGGTCGTTCTGCGCCAGCGAGTTGAACGGCGTACCCGGCGTGCACGAACCGTTTTGGTTCTGCGGACCGTTCAGGTAGGTCAATCCGATGGGCTCGACCCGCACCGTGATCACCTCGCCCGCAGCACCCGGGAAGCGGTACCAGTCGACATCCGCATTGTCGTCGATGCTGCGGTCGGTCAGCACGACCCCGGTGCCGCCCAGGTCCGTGGCCGTTCCCGACGTGTCGTTGGCTTCGTCCACATCGCCATAGCCACGCTGACCGCCCAGGATGTCGTCATGTTGGGGTCCATCGAAAGCAAGGGCCAGGAACGGCTCCATCAACTTGGTCTGGTTGATCGGGCAGACGTGGCTCATGCCGAGGCCATGCCCATGCTCGTGCGCCAGGGTGTTGCGCATCCCCAGAGAGTCGTTTCCCGTGTTGTTGAAGAAGGTGTCAGCGCTGTCGAGCACCATGTCGCCATTGTTTGGAAAGAAGTTGTAGCCCAGCACCGAGCCGCCGGCAGGGCTACCGTCGATGAAGTGGGCGCCGATGCGCAGGTCACCGCGCACGCCGAGTTGGCCAGCCGCACCACCCGAAGCGAAGGCAGCACCGTCGTCATTGGGCTCGTAGACATAGGAAATTCCGGTGAGCTCCGACCAGCGATCGAAGATGCGCACGAAGAGCGCATGCCAGGTGTCGAAGTCACTGTAGATCCCGTTGAGCCATGCGCGCAGATTCGACGGCCCGGTGGGCTCGCCAGGCACGACGCCGCCGGGAATCGTGGTGCCATCAGGAATGTAGCTCCAGGTGAGCACCGTGGGATCGCCCTGCCCCAGGCCACCGCCATCCGTCGCGGTCTGGGACCAGCGTGTACCGGGCAGTCCCTGAAAGGGTGACACCAAGCCCGTCTGATCGTCGACGAAGGCTTCGACCTGTTGAACCCGCCATGCCGGCGTTCCAGGCGCGAAGCATGCGGCCACCGGATCGACCGGCGCTGCCTGGCTCGCGGCGGCCGCGAGGCAAGAAAGACTGAACGACACAAGGGCGACGGTGGGTGCTCGGAACATGGCAACCTCCTGCGAAGGAATCTTCCAGCGAATCAGACCTGGGACAGTATGATCGGCCTCGTTTGCACACGCAATGCGCGAAGCTCGAGAAGCGCGCTCGTTTTCTCTGGCCAGTCTCGCCTGGCCCAGCGCGGCTCCGCTTCAGCTCGATTGCCATGGCTGACGGCCACGCGTGAGCCCTCGTCTGTGTGCAACCCGAATCTCCCGAGGTATCGCCGATGAACGACCAACAGA
>CALFAM010000122.1 GCA_937948815.1 uncultured bacterium | reverse complement strand
GCGAGCCGGACGAGCAGCGCGATGATCACCAGGAAGATCACCATGCTGGTGCGGCCGAAAGAGAGAAATGGAACAACGATGCCGGTCAGGGGCAGCCAGCCGGTCGAGCCGCCGAAGATGACCGCGAGCTGGGCAAAAATGAGCGCGGCGAGGCCGCAGGCCAGCAGCATTCGCTCTGGCGTTCGGTTGCGCATGCCGATCCAGTAGCCCTGCCAAACGACCAAGAAGAGCGCGAGGAGGTAGAGACCGAGGCCGAAGAGTCCGCCGACCTCGGCGAGGTGGGCGAGGATCAGATCCGTATGGCCCGCTGGCAGGGCGCCGAGGGCGGCCTGACCCAGCCCGCGTCCCGTCATGCCGCCCGAGGCAAACGCCCAGAGCGATGCGGCCAGTTGGTCGCCACCAGCCTGACCGTTGAGCCACGGGTCGCGCATCATCGCGATCCGGGTGGCCACATTGGGCGGCAGGAAGCTGGCAGCCGGCGAGACGACGACCGCGAACGCCACCCCACCAAGGGCAGCCAGCGTTGCCAGCTCGGCCCACGAGCGCGTCACCGCGTAGTAGAGCGCCAACAACACGAGCGCCAGGATCAACGTCGGGCCGAAGTCTCGAACCAGATAGAGGCCGAGGAAGAGGGCCAGAACCAGGGACGCCGCCGGCAGCAGCAGCTTGATGCGAGGTAGCTGCAAGCTGCCATGCCGGATTCGCTGGTAGCGCAGCTGCTCGGCACGGTAGCCGAAGCTGGTCGCCACCAAGGCGACGATGGCGAGCTTGACGGCTTCGATCGGCTGGGCACCGAAGAGGCGGACGCGCGCGCCGCTCAAGCCCGGAGACTCGCCGAAGAAATACAGGGTACCGAGAATCGAGAAGATCACGGCGACCACCAGCCAGGGCGCGCGCATGATCAGCCGTTCTGGTGCGATCGGCAGGGTCATCAGGCCGGCTGACAGCAGACCGCCGAGGAGCACGCCTTGGGCAAAGGCGGGGCCACCCAGGGTAGTGATTCGGATCGGATCGGAGTAGGCCCAGTGAAGCACCAGGCCCATGGCGGTGATCAGGGTCACGCTCGGGATCAGAAGCGGTACCGCGATGTGGCGGCGGCCGCTGCGCAAGGCGACCAGGCGACCGAGAAAGAGGGCGAGGATGCCGGCTGCCCAAACCCAAGCGCTGGTACGCGCCCGGTCACGAACAACCTGTGGGCTGCGCGGCGTGGTGTCAGCCGCAGCAATGCGCAAGGAAGCTTCGCCGTTGGCCGCTTCTGCGGCTGCGCTGTCCGGCTCCACGGACTCGGCAGGAGAGGCCTGGGCCGGGCGCGCGCGCGACTGGGCGTGATCGAGGGCAGCGGTGACCGATCGGTCGACGCCAATCAGCACGGTCCAGGCGACGATGCACGCCACCACCAGGAACTCGAGCGCGGTCGACAATCCCGAGCGGCTCAAGGCGGCGGGCCTGCGGTGGCGGCCGTCGCCGCTTCGTCGGGCGCGCTCGGCTGACCGCCGCCCTCTTGAACGTGCACGTCAGGGCCCGTCGAGCGCACCGCGCCGACCGAGGTCTGAACCCAGCCGCCATCAATGTCGATGCGGGCGTCCTCCGGCCCAGCGACGGTGATGGAGCCGATGTCGAGGTGGCTGTCGATAATCGAAAGACGGGCCTGCGCGTCCAGGGTGACCTCGAGCGAGAGGTTGGCTGCCCGGATCGACGCCTGCCGGAGAACCAGGGTGGCGCCCGGTCCCAGGTTCAGCCGCCATGCAGCAGGATCCTCGCTGAATCGAAGGTCGAACCCTCGCAGCTCGACTTGCAGGCCGTCTCCGACCGTCGTTTCCAGGCTCTCACGGGTCACGGCGAGGGGGCCGAGTGCGGTCAGAGCCGTGGACGTGTCGAAGACCCCCGCGAGGGTGTCGAGGGCGACGGGTGTGGCGGGGCGAGCACCGGCAACGAGCATGACCCGCCCGGCGCTCGCGCGCGGTTGTGCGGTGGGCGTATCAGCGGCGAGGGGCTGGGTGAAGTGACTGTTGGCCCAGTAGCCAACGGCACCGCCGACCAAGAGCGCAGCGAGCCCGCTGGCAATAGCGGCCCGCCAACGACCGACGGCTGGCTCGTTGGGCCGGCTGCCGCCGGCACGGCGCATCACCGGGACCGGTAGGGCGATCGTCTCGGTATCTTCTTCTCCGAGATCGAGCCGGCGGATGAGCACGACTGTGACGTTGTCGTGGGCACCGCGCTCCAGGGTCAGCTCGACGAGACGCTCGGCGAGGCGTTCGAGGTCGGTTTCCTCATCCTCTCGCGCACGTCCGAGGATGCGCGCGATCTCGACATCGTCGACCAGATCGGTCAGGCCGTCCGTGCACAGCAAGACCAGATCGCCCGGTGCCAGATGCGCGTCGCCGAGATCGATCCACGAGCTATCGCGGCGGGCGCCGCTGCCCAGGTCGCGGGTGACGCGGTGGCGGCCAGGTAGGGCACCCGCGGCCGCTTCCGTCATCACGTGGCGTTCCTGGAGCTCGGCGACGACCGTATGGTCCCGGGTGAGCTGCTCGCAGCCGGTCTGCGTCGAGAGGTAGGCGCGGGTATCGCCCACGTGGGCGATGGTCAGCCGGCCGCCGCGCAGCAGCGCGGAAGTCGCTACACATCCGAGCCCGGCGTCCTCGGGATGGGCCTCGGCGTAGGCCCGAATGTCTTCGTGCGATTGCTGGAATGCGCTGCGCAGGTCGGCCGAGTTGCGGATCTCGGCACGCTCCAGGGCTTTGCGGGTGATTGCACTCGCCTGCGCGCCGGCTCGCGCGCCACCCATCCCGTCGATGACCGCGAACAGCCCGCGTGCCGGATCGGAGAGCCAGGTGTCTTCGTTGGCCTCGCGCACCTGCCCACGGTGCGAGCGGGCAGCAGCGGCATAGGGCAAGCCGCCGGATCGCGTGGTGACCCGCGGCCGTGTGCTCATGGCGCATCCACCCGGCCGACTTCGATCTCGAGGTCGCCGTTGGAGAGGGTGATGCTGACAGGGAGTCGATCGATGGTCAGCTTGCCGCCTGGCTGGATCAGGTGGCCTTCGACCTGAACCGGGTTGGCATGGGGCAGGCGCGTGACCACGATGCGCTCGGTCGTGTTCTCGATCGCGAGCTGGCATTTGTTGATGCGTTGGGAGGCACCGAGCAGGGGAATGAAGCGCTGAGGCGCTCCCTTGTGCGGCCGTCCCAACTGCATCCGGGTGTCGTTTGGTAGCAGCGCCTCCTGCGGTTCGGCGGCAGAACCTTCGCCCGAGCCCGGTGCCGACTCGGGATTCCATCGCAGGCGTAGGTCGCCCGCATTGGCCGGCTCGCCGACGGCCTGCGTGGGATTCTTGTCGGCGTGCCGCTTGAGGTCGGCCACCCGCACCGTCAGCTCGCCTTCGTGATTCGGCGCGTGGCGAACCCGGTCGTTGTGGGCGGCACGGACCTCAGCCGTCCCGCGCGGGGTACGGTTTTCGTCGTCGACCACCACCCGCACCACCGGATCGGCCAGGGTATCGGCGGCGAGTGCTTCGATGGCCTGTCGGATGACGGTATCGAGCTCGGCTTGTAGGCGGCGCAGCAAGGGGCGGAGCTGCTCGTGATCCTCGGGCGCTAGAACGATCCAGAACTCGTTCCACAAGATGAGTCGCTGGTCGACGGCACTGCGCGTCTCGCAATAGCCCATCACGGCCCGCAGCGCATGGCCGATCAGCGAAGGGTCGAGGGCAACGGCTCGGCGGTCGGCGAACCATCGGAAGCGCCCGCCAAGGCCGCCCTGCTCACCGCGCAGGCGTGCGAAATCGACGCGGTAGCGATCGGGAGCGAGCTGCGACACCGCCTTTCGGCTGGCCGCGGGCCGACTGCTGAACGACGGGTTCATGTTCATCCGTCGCGTTCCTCCATCGAGGTGAGCGAGGCGCTTGTCACGGCGGTCTCCGCGACGGTGGTCCGGGGCGCTTCGGTATCCGCATGGTTCGCAAGGGGCCGCTCGACATGAAGGACGACTCGCTGCCGCTCACCGTCCGTCAGCTCGATGCGGTCGCCGGTCGCGATCCGCACGCGACCCGTGCGTGCGTGGGTCGGGCGAATACGCCGGCCATCGGGTTGCACCACGACCAGGAACTCGCCTTGATCGAGGCTGGCGACTTCCAATCCTGATCCGGCCCGTCGGAGGACCGCCGAGCGCCGACTGATGAATCGATCGCCGTTGGAGATCACCAAGTCATTGGCGGGTGCTTCGCTGTCGCCGTGCCAGTCGCCACGGCCGACGTGATAGCGCGGGCGGTTACCGGCGATCGGAATCACCTCGCCATCGCGATCACCGCCCTCGATTCGCAGACAAGCCCAGGCACCCCCGGCTGCCTCGCGTACCGTGACGGTGCTGGCCGTCGGTTGCACGGTGCCTCGCTCGTCATCCTTCTGGGGTGAATCCGGAGGAGGAGAACCGACGTCGTAGAGTCGCATGGGTACGGCCGCGCCGACCCCGACCAGGCGATTGGCCAGCGCGGCGCCGACCTCGTCGTCGAAGGCCGGGTCATCGACATAGCCGCGGACCACGGCGACGCTTCGTTCCTGCGGCACGGTGATCGTCACCGACACCACTGGCGGTAGCTGGTCCACGCCCTGAGGGCCACGCTGCCGCAGCGCCAGGATGGTCTCGACGATTCGCTGACGAAGGGTCGGCTCGTCGAGCAGATCGGGGTCATCGCGGCTGGTGACCGATTTCCTGATGCGCTCGAAGAAGCCGATGATCTTTTCTCCTACCGGAAGAAGCTATGGCCGACGCGTATCACCGCACGCGTCTGCGACGTGACCGCGCACCTCGGTGCTGCGCTTCAGGATGCATCCGCGCGTCTTCACTTCGGGTGCGATGAATAAACCAGGCTAGCAGACGCATTGCCGCCGGGCCAGGAAGGGCCGCCCGTCCGGCCAGGGCCGTCCGAGTCACGCGCAGCGCCGTACAATGAGCAGGATCGGTCGGTTTTCTTCACCATGCACTGTTTTCCACCATGAGGGCGTCCTTCACCATCGCTCGTACCCACGCCTACGCGATGGTCTTGGTGCTGGTTTCGGTTCTGACTGTATCGCTCGCCTCAGCTGCGCCCGCGCGTTCCGCCTCACTTGCCTGTCGCGGTGGGGAACATGGCGGGCACATCGTTCCGTACGAGCGCCTGTCGTGGATCGATCCGCGGGAGACGGACCGTCGGCCACGTCTCGCCTCCTCGCAGCCCGATGCTCGCCAGCCGGGCGTCGTGGTCCTACAGTTTGCCGACAAGCTGACCTCGGCAGTGGTGGTCGACTGTGGCGCCGGCCATACGGAGTGGATCGAGCGGGTGACGGTGGACGGGCGGAATGCGAAAGTCTATCTGCGCGGGGCTGGCACCCGTTGGCGCGCCGAAGCCGCGGAAGGCGCGCTGCTTGTTTGGAACCCACGCGCGATTGCCCAAGCGGTGAGCCGACGATGGCCGACAGCGTCGGTTCGTCTCTTGCTCGACGAGGCACGGCGCCTGGGTATCGCGCCCGACAATGCTGACGAGCTTCGGCGCCTCCTGAACACGACTCATCAACGCGAGCGAGGTTTTGCAGCGTTCGCAGCCGGCCAGTTCGACGAAGCGGCCGAGGCACTCCAGGCGGTGTACGAAGCGTTGCCCAATGATGTCGAAGCGGGCCTGGCACTGGCCCGGGCGCGCTACCAGCTCGCGGACTACGATCAGGCCGAGGAGTTGCTCGAGCGCTTGGCGGACGGTGCGCCGCGCAGCGCCGAGATCCGGCACGAGCAAGGCTTGCTCGCCCTGTCCCGCATCCACGGTGTCGGTCCGCGCGGTGATGGAGGGGCGAGCCGGGCCGATGCGCGACGCCACTTTCGCGCTGCGGCGCAAGGCGGCTGGCACAACGCTTCCTTCTATCTCGGCTTTCTGGCATTTCAGGATGGCGAGGACGCCGAGTCGACAGTCGCCTTGGAACAGTTCCTGGCTGGTGAATCCGAAGGTCCCCTCACCGCACGTGCGCGGCGCATGCTGGCGGTGATCGAGGGCCGTAGCCAACCGCCTCCGTCCGCCGCGACGGTCCGGCGCGCCACGGTGGATGATCCGCGAACGGAAGCGGCTGCTGATCGAAACAACCGACCGGTCGACGCGCGTAACGAAGTCGAGGCGACGAGGTCGGCGATCGCGAAGTCCCTGTTCGACGGCCCATCACTCCTGTTGCAGGGGCTGAATCGCGAAGATCTGCGAACCTCCTCACTCGTAGGGCAGCCGCTGATTCTTCACTTGTGGGCCACTTGGTGTCCGCCCTGTCGGAAGGAGATGCCTTCGCTGATGCGCTTCGTTCGCGAGCGAATGCCGGCGTTCCACGCGCAAGGGCTGCGCCTGGTTACCGTCAGCATGGATTACACTGAGGAAGAGCTCGCTGACGTAGCGAGTGCTTGGTCGGACGAGATCGAGGGTGATTTGCCGGCAATCTATTGGGATCCGAACGGGTTGCTGGCCGAGCGGCTCGGCCTCGGCTCGGCCCTGCCGCAGACGCTGTTGGTGACGGCGGACGGTTCGGTGCACGGGGTACGCGTCGGGGCGCAGGATTGGGAAGACGATGGCTTCGCCACGGAGCTTCGGTCACTCGCGGTCCGGTCGCAAGAGTAAGTGCCGTGGTGGGGTCCGGCCGCGTGGATGTCGGCGGGTCCCCGGTCACTGGTGAGGTGTGAACGGTCGCAAACGTGGGAGAAGCTCATGCACGAGACACGTCATTCGTTCTTCGAAGAGTTGGCGACGCCGGCAGCGTTTCTGCGGTTGATGCTTTTCTTCGGCCTGGTACCGCTGGCACTGGTCTTGGGGGGTGCCGGGCCGCTTTGGTCGCAGTCCGCTGAGGATCCGCCTTCCTACGAGGACGATCCGGGCGCGCCGGCAGCCGGTAGCGAGTCGGGGACCGATGCCAATGCCGAGCTCCTGAGCCACATCGACGAGGCCCTCGACCGCGAGATCCGCGAGCTGTCGGACCTGGCGCGCGGGCGTACCGATGGTCCGATCGAGGATGCCGAAGACCTCAACCGGACGCTGCCGGAAGGCGAGGGACAGCTCGGTTACAACGCGGTCACCAGCGATGCCAATCCCTTGGTCAGCGACGACTGCCACCAGCAAGCCATGCGCGATGCGATCTTGCACCTCGCGGCCCACGAACAGATGGAGCCGGGTGCGGCGGTGCGCATGGGGCGTGGGCACCTGGCGGAGCGCGAGGCCCGCATCGAAGAGGGCGAGGTCACCTACGCCGACTACATCGAG
>CALFAM010000121.1 GCA_937948815.1 uncultured bacterium | reverse complement strand
GGTAGAGCAGCTGATTCGTAATCAGCAGGTCAGCGGTTCAAATCCGCTCGTCGGCTCCACTCAAGCCCTTCAAAACAAGAAACTTAGGGCCGATGCCTTCTCCGAAAGGCTCGCCAGTTTGCCGCCGTGGCACACTCATGGCACACTAGCTGTGCCATGGCTAGCATCCAAGAACGCACCACAGCCAAGGGCGAGAGGCGGTATCGGGTACAGGTTCGCCTCAAAGGGCGGCCGCAGCAGACAGCCTCCTTTCGGCGACTGACGGACGCGAAGCGCTGGGCTCAGACCGTCGAAGCCGATCTCCGGCGTGGACAGTTCTTCCCAGACAGCGAGTCGCGCCGGCGTACCCTCGATGAGCTGATCGAGCGCTACAAGGCGGAGTCGCTGCCGAGGCTCTCAGCAAACGAGCAACGCAATCGCGGGATGCAGCTCGCGGGTACTGTCAACTTATCCAGGTACCGGCCTGAGGTCGGCACGATTCGGTTCACTCTCAGGCCGCGATCGACACCTGCTGCCAGATTTCGAATGCTCGACTCCTTAGACTGCGATAGGTCTCAGATCTGACCTTCTGGCGACCAACTCGAAACAGATTGCCGACGATTCCATGGACGGAGAGGAAGCGTTGAGCCTGGCCGGCGGCCTTGAACTTGCTCATTTGTCGTTCTCGAAACCGGACCGCCTCGTGGGACACTTCAGCTCGGTTGTTGGCCCAGCGGCCAGTATCATGTGGAACTGTCGGCATGATCTCACGATGAGCCGCGCTATAGCTCTTGAGCCTGTCCGTCACTAGTCGATGCGGCACACAACCTTGTCCTCGTAACAACTTGCGGAAGAAGCGCCTGGCCGCCCGCTGATCGCGACGAGATTGGATCAAGATGTCTATGACGTCGCCATCTTGATCGACTGCTCTCCACAAATACATCTGCCTGCCTTGGATCTTCACGAACATCTCATCCAGGTACCAGAAGTCGCCGAGCCGCCCTTGCCTCCTCTTCAGCCGATAAGCATACTCGGTGCCGAACTTCCGAGACCATTGACGGATCGTCTCGTAGGACACAATGACGCCGAACTCGGCTAGCAGATCCTCGACATCTCGGAAGCTCAGACAGAAGCGGTAGTACAGCCAGACGGCTTGGCTGATGATCTCGGGCGGGAAGCGGTGCCCACGGTAGATCGACTCCGGATCTCTCATGGGGCTACTCTGACATTCTCCGGCTCAACCTGACAGTATCCTACGAAGAGTTCGATGCCCTGCGCTCCTCGGACGCTCACCTCCTCCTGGTCGCCAGCCTCGAAGACCGCTTCGGCACCTACGGCAAGATCGGCCTAAGTCTGATCGAGCGCACGGACGATGTTTGGAACCTCAAGTTGCTGCTCATGTCGTGCCGTGTGATGGCCCGCGGTGTCGGCTCGATCTTGCTCAACTACCTACTCCACCAGGCCAAGGCTGCCGGCGTGCGCCTGTGTGCCGAGTTCCGCGCCACGAGCCGCAATCGCCAAATGCTCATCACCTACAAGTTCGCGGGCTTCACCGAATGCGATCGGCGCGGCGACGTCCTCATCCTCGAGCACCCGCTCGAAGCCATCCAACCCTACCCAGACTACGTCGATCTGCGCTTGCCTCCCGCGTGAGGACTTCGAACGCAAGGGCACCAGCGCCGGCGTACCAAGGCACGGTGGCTGGCTTCTGCCCTGGATGTTCATGCCCAACCTTTGATGGCTTTACGCCTCTTTCCGCAAGCCAATACCGTCGTCTGACCGTCCAGCAAACCAAGGAGGTCGCGCTCGAGACCGTCCTCCGCGCGCGCCCCGTGAGGATTCCCTGGCCTTCCGCCTTGAACGCGGAAAGGCGGCGCGAAGGTTCAATTTTCGCGCCGCCTCCTCACTTCTACCTGCTACTCGTTCGACGAATCGGAATTCGTGCCGATGGGCGTGTGATCCGTGGCCGGCCACCGACCAATGTGACCCACGAAACGACCGGCTTCGTCCGCTTCGGCGGTAACCAACGTCGCACCGCCCGCGTTGGTCAGTGCTTCCACGACCTCGTCGGGATTCGTCCCACGGTCGACGGTCACTTCGAAAGCGATATCGACTTTCCGACCAGCCGGGATGTCGGAACCGATCTTGGCCAAGAATCCCTGCACGTCGTCACCGACCAAGACCCGTGAGGCGCTGGTAGAGACTCCACTGTTGCCAGAGAAATCAAACGCCTTGATCAGCTCACCCGTGGTGGCATCGGTGACCATGGCGCCACGAATGGACGTGATGCCTTTGACCTTGGTCAGGCCACATGCGCAGAAGGTGCCAGGATTCGACGGGAAGGTCGTGAAGTTGTGAAACTTGACCCACAGCAGCGTGATGCAGGTGCCGTCGTCGAAGCAACAAGTACCGTGGTTGTCCACCCAGACGGTGGGCGGTTGTGGGTCGGGCGCCGTGCAGGCGCCGGCGAAACTCGGCGTCAAGAGCGCGGCGAGGGCCAACGTGAGCAGTGCGAAGAGCAGATTCTGTTTTCTCATGACGTTTCTCTCCTTGGGTGACAAGGGTCGTCCCGCCCGCGAAGCGGTCGCGGCGACAACTGTGAGAGCAAGTGGTGCATCCACCTGCGGAGGGCAGGAGCGCGCCGATCGTGCGTCAACGGCGCCGACGGATCCGAGACGACACGACCAACGGCTCGGGGTAAGTCACTCATCGAACATGGCCGTTCTTCAACTCAGGGAGGCGGAGGCGGCACATTCGACCAACGACTCGACCGGAAATTCAGTATAGATTGACTATTTCGATATGTCAATTTGATTATAGAAATAATAACCAGGCACGCTGCTTCCATCAACAAGCAAACCGCGCATGGATGACTCGCAGGAGTGTGCGAAAACCGCTGGTAGCACTTGCTGGCTCACTTGCCTGGGCCTGAACCAACAGCGATTGAGACTCAGCCTTGCCATCCCGGAACCGATCCACTCTCGCCGTCAGGCAAAGGTGCCCTCTTGCGATCGCCCTACGGATGCACACCATTTCTCAGCTGATCTCGACGTTCGAAGGACCGCGTTCCTGTTCGCGTTCGAAACGGACTGATCCTGCGAGAACCAGAATCTCGTCACCGCTCTGCATGCCAATGCGAAGGAGCGGGCCATCTGCCCTCTGTCGAACGCAACGGTGTTCACCGACTGACTCTCGCCCCATGGCAGTTTGCGAGGACAATGCAGCGACGATACCGCTTCGCAAATGAGCTTGCCGAACACCCGCTCCTTCCCGCTATGAAAGGCGAAGACAATCTCCGCCACCGCCGCTGCCCACAGGAATCGAATGGACACCAGCGATGCATCGTGAAACTCTCGAAGATGTTGCTCTGCGATCACCTGTCCGGTCCTTCTTGGCACACCTCGATGAAGCAATCAAGATTCATCAAGCGTCTTGTCGTCGACAGTGCTGCCCAGCCATATGCTCGAAGTATTTCCCGTATGCTCCACGGCCTCGAAACACCTCTGGATTGGGCGGACCACCACGCTGCGAGATTCGTTCGAGGAGCTCGTCTCCGATGGCCTCCCAGGTTTCCACCTCGCCACAGCAGTACGGAAAAAGTGAGGCCATTGTTCCGAAGGCATAAAGAACTTCAGCATCCGCTCCTTGCACGCCTCCAAGGTGTGAAAAGATCTCTCCGAAAGAGACTCTTTTCTCGAGGCAAATATCAAACGGTAGGTCAGCACAATTGATCCAACCGAGATAGGCTAGTCGCAAAGCCGTCTCACGATCCCTTGCGCCGCTCAGCCAGCGCTCTTCGAGCAGCGAGAAAGCCTGACTCAGCTCCCTCAGTGAGGAAACTCCTTCCCCAACTTCCAGAGGAGCGATTTCCTCCAGCGGAGTGATCTTTGGATCAACCTGACTCACGCACCCTCTCCCGTGGCAATCTTTGGAAACCGACATCTCAACCCTGCTGAGGTATGCCGAACGCAAGCATGGCACTCAGCCCTGCGAGCAATATGCGTTTTCTATATATAGCGATCACTTCTGAAGCAGCTGCCTTTGCCGCTCATGTGGCAGACGATTCCTGCCTAAGCGAGCTCAGCTTGGTAGGCTCCGTTGGCGAACTGGCAGCAAGCTTATTCAGTTCGTCACGCTCGGCCGTCTCCGTCAGGTCCAGCTTTTCGACGTAGACACCTCTCTCGGCGCATTCTGCCGGCTTCAGTGGGTCACCAGCAAGCCCGGAGGCGATCAGGTCGGCACACGGTCTAGGTTCTTGGCGCGATGGGCCGGTACTTCGAAGGTCATGCCGAGGGGCGGGCTCACGACCATGGTGGAGGTGTCAGGTCGAACTCATGCTCACGATGTGGGCAGTCGGCGCCAACTTCGTTGGCAGTGATCCGTGCCGGCAAGGCATGCAGGTGCTGCCCCTTGCGGCACTGATCGACGTATCAAGCGCTTGATCGACGATGGGACCGTCTTCTCGATGCCGACTTATCGGCTGGCACGGAAGCTGCTCCATCGATTGGAGACGTGCCTCGTCGGCGCACGATCAGAAGCCGGGATTTGGTTGCCTTCAACAGAAGTTGCGCAACGCGAACGCAACACACCAATCGCCTACTTCCGATCGATTATGAGTCCACGCACAAGAGAGGTCTGCGGAGCTGAACATGTCCTTATCACTCGAAAAGACGGGGCTCGGCGCCGTGACCGTCGCGGTGGCGGCTTTGCTTCTGGCAAGCGCACCACTGCAGGGCGTAGCCGACACGACCAGCGCTTCGAGCACGCCCTGCGAAGCACCGAAGCTCACGTTCACGACGACTGCTGGAGCCCTCGCCGTCGAGCTCTATCGTGACGCAGCTCCTGACACCGTTGATCGAATTCTCCACTGGGCCCGTGACTACGAGAACGCGGGCGCCGAGCTGACCTTCGCCTGGGTCCAGCCACACGCGGAGATCCGAACGACGCCGCTCGACCTGGGCGTCACCGAGGTCCCTCTCGAGCTCGACGCATCGGCGCTCGGGCTCGATCGCACCCGCATCGCGACGCTGGGTCAGGCGATGGAGCTTGTCCAAGGTGAATTCTGGGCGGTTCACGCCGCGAACAAGAGCAGCCCGCCGACCCAGCTATTCGGCCGTTGGCTCGAGCAGTGGCGGTCGACGAGAAGTGCGGAATTCCTCGTGGACCTGACGCGCCAAGAAGTTCTCGAAGCGTTCGGTTTCGGCTTTCAGGAGGGTCTCGCGTCGCGCCCCGTGACCAAGGGCAGCGTGCTGCTTCGGAATGTCGGCACGGATGCCGCGGAGTCACGCCTGACCTTCGTCCTCGGCGACCGGCCCAAGGAAACGGGCAAGTGGCTCGTGGTCGGCCATGTGGTGAATGGTCTCGAGCTCGTCCGCACCATCTCCATCCAACCACTCGCCAGCGAGTTCGCGAAGCGGGGCGTCCCAGACGAACCGGTCGTTCTTCGAGCCGTGGAGCTGAGCTGCAACGCACAGTAGCGGCCGCCTTGCTCGACTGTCTTCTAAGCCATTGCTGAGAAAGGACACGTACCATGCAATCTTCGGATCGACCGGTCAATCGTACGGCTCACAGCCCTACGGCAATTTGGGCCGCAATCATCGTGAGCACGGCGCTGTGCTCCACGGTCGCCATCGCTCGGCCTCCGTCCGTGCCCCCTCCACCGACTCCAACCCTTTCGGGAGCGCCCGCCGACCACCCGGCCACGGAGGTTCCCGTCGTCGGCGCCGGTGGCCCCTCGCTCCCCCATCACTCGCCGCCCGTGCGCGTTGCGGGATCCGCGCCACGCGTGGTCGTCGTTTCAGACCTGCCTCCGGCTCCACCGCGAAGTGAGGACGATCCACGGACCTCGCCGTCGCAAGGTGGCGACGCCTATGCCGCGGAGGCAGATCAATTCCAGCCAACGCAGCTCCCCGGCGAACAGCGGGCTTCCATCTACACACAGGATCCTGCACCGCAGCTCGAGACAGTCGACGGTCAGTTCCTCGGCAACGCCGTTGGCAGCCACGTCCGGGAATGGGAAGGCATCAACGATACGGGATCGTTCCCGCCGGATCCCGTCACGGCTACGGGATCACAGCACGTGGTCGAAGCGGTCAACCGCGGGTTCTCCGTGTATGACAAGTTCGGCAACGAGCTCCTTGACTACCGTACCTTCAACGACCTCTTCAGTCCGGGCGCAGGCTTCTCGCTCTTCGACCCCAAGGTCATCTGGAGCTCGTTTCACGGCAAGTTTGCGCTCCTCGCGCTGGGTCGCAACACCAACACGCAGGACTCGCGCTTCTATCTCGCGATTTCTCAAACCGCCAACGCCCTCGGTGCCTGGTGGACGTACTCCTACGACGCCGAGGCTCTGGGCGACGGTGACGCGTGGCTCGACTATGAGTCTCTCGGCGGAGATCTCTGGGGGCTCTACGTGACGGGCCAAATGCTCAACTGGGACGGCTCCGGCACCAAGCACTCGAAGCTCTGGGCGATCTCTCCCAACGCCTGGACTGGCGGGTCGGCCCCCAGTTGGATCTGGCTCGACTTGGAGTGGGGTGATGGCTCCAACGCTCGCATGCTCGAGATGGCACACCCGCACACCGAGGCGTTCGATGAAGCATCCTTTTTCGTCAACACGCGTGTCGGCTCTGGCTCCGACGCGTTGATCTGGAAGCTCGTCGGCGACAGACACTCCGGAGCCGGCCTCTCGCTCACGCGCAGCGCTGTCGATATCGATGACTACGACGCCATCGCCGGCAACATCGACCAGCCCGGCAGCGTGACCGACATCCACGGCTTCTTTACGCAGCCCAACAACGCCGTCTACGTCAACCGTCGCCTGTTCTTCTCGCTCACGACCGACGTGCTCGACGACACGACGGCGAGTGGCCTGCTGACCACCCGCATCCACGTCGACAATCTCGACGTCGAATGGGACGACATGCACTGGTCCGGCGCCGGCCAGTACTACTTTTTCCCAGCACTCGCGTTTCAGGGGTCTTCGACGTCCGGAAACATGGCGCTCTTCTACAGCTACACGCGCCCCTCCAACACCACCTACGCGTCGGCCGGATACAAAGTATTCGACGATCAGCCCAACAGCGACAGCGGTCCCAATGTCCTCTTTCAGAACGGGCTCGCCCCCTACGTGAGAATCGACAGCTTTGGCCGCAACCGATGGGGCGACTACGCGAGTGCCTCGTACGACTGGCAGTGTGGCCACCTCTGGGGTGTCGCCGAGTACGCTGGTACCGGCAACCAATGGCGAACACGCATGAAGGCGCTCAACGGCGGTGGCGAAGGCGCCTGCGCCCTCATGAGCGTCGTGAGCCCCAACGGTGGGGAGTCGCTCTTTGCTGGCGACACCGTGCTCGTGGATTGGGAGCGTTCCGCGGTCCCCGCGGGCACCGAGATCTTCGTTCTCTTCGACAACGGTTCGACGACGACCACGATCTCGCCAGCGCTACCGACGACGGCAAGTAGCTTCTCCTGGTCCGTGCCCAATGAGCCAACGACCGAAGGCCGGATCTGGGTCGGAGCCTGGGACGGAGCGAGCTGGGCGCTCGGGGACTGGAGTGATCTCGACTTCACGATCGTCGGGCGACCCGATCTCGTGACGCAAGTCGCGGGCCCCGCCTCGGCAATTCCTGGCGAGACCATTGCCGTCTCGAACGGCATTTCGAACATCGGCGAGGCTGCCGGGGCGATCAACGTCTCCGTCGTGCTGAGCACCAACGCAACCTGCAGCACGCTCGACACACTCCTCGCGACGAGAATCGGCGGATCGCTCCAGCCGGGTCAAGTCAGCAATTCATCGACGAATGCCACGTTGCCCTCGGATCTTTCCCTTGGCACCTATCACCTCTGTGCCTACGCCGACTGGTCCAACACCCAAGTCGAGTTCAACGAGTCGAACAACACGAGCGTTACGCCGATCTCCATCGTCGCAGATGAGATCTTCGCTGACGGATTCGAGTCCGGCTCGACGGCCGCCTGGTCCGCGATCACGCCGTAGGGCACTCCGCGTCTGGCGCCGTCTCTCGAAAGCAGGCGCCAGACGCTGGGAGACCATCGGCACCCGATCCGAGAAGCGAACCTCCGGCGCTGCGCGAACTCTCCGCGCAGCGCCTACTGGAAAAGACGGCCTTCTCGGACAGCTCATCGCTCCGAAGGTAGAGGTCCGTGCCTTCGACCCGGTGCATGGTGTGCCCACCGTGATCGTGGATCGAGTTGCCTCGGCCAGTCTGCCCCTTCGTGAGGCAGCGCGATCGACCGCTGGGTTCGGAGCTCGGGATCGGGCGCGGCGACGGCAACGCTGGCCAGGGCTCTTTGCCATGCCCATCCAGCCGGCCAGAAATGGTCTCGCGATCGGCGTGATCTTGCAGTAACTTGGCCAGGAGACGGGCGCCGAAAACGACGACAAGACGACGACAAGACGACGACTCGAGAATCGACTGGCGTCACCGCTGGCGCCTACCGCCAGAGGCTGGGACATAATTGGCCTCATGCGGATGCTGAACACTCTGCGGATCGGCGACTACGACGTCGAGCCCTCGCTCAATCGGCTCGACAAAGGGCACGAGACGCTCACGGTCGAGCCCAGGGTCATGGATCTCTTGATGGTGCTAGCCGAATCGCCGGGGCAGGTCTTCAGCCGGGACCAGATTCTCGAGCGCGTATGGCCCGACACCACGGTTCAGGACGACGCCTTGCGCCGGGTCGTGACCTTGCTTCGACGGGCGCTCGACGACGACCCGAAGGAACCGCAGTACATCGAGACCATCACCCGTCGTGGCTATCGGCTGGTGGCTCCTGTGTCGCATCCGGCTCCGAAGCCGAGCGAGGTGGTCGCGAGGAAGCCGGCTGACACGGTCGCGAGGAAGAAGCCGCGGCTGCTGGGAGCCGTCCTGCTACTCGTCGGCCTGGGCCTTGCCGCGGGCTGGTTGGCGCTGCGCGGAGGTGCTCTCAATGCGCAGCGCGAAGACGCGGCCAATGTCCAGCTCGACCTGCGCCCCCTCACCAGCCTGCCGGGCCATGAGTCGGAGCCAGCGTTCTCGCCGGATGGCGGCAGCGTTGCCTTCATCCACAGAGAAGGCGGCACGAGAGCATTGATGGTGAAGGGCATCCAAGATGGTGAGGCCCGGCAGATCCTGCAGCGGCCCCGTCTCTCGGCGCCCGCCTGGTCCCCGGATGGGGAACGCTTGCTGGTGCTGGTCGGTGGCAGCGACTGTCAGATTCTCTCCGCGGAGGTTCAGGATCCGTCAACGGTAGAGAGCCTCTACGCCTGCAGTGAAGGGGAGAGCCTGAACACGGTCGTCCAGCCCGACGACGAAACGCTGCTCTTCACCCGTCGTCCCGCACGGTTCGGCTCTTCCTGGCGGGTCCATCGCTATGATCTCGTCACGCACGAGAGCATCCAGCTGACCCTTCCGTCCGAGCCAGGATCTGGCGACACCTTCCTGGCACTGTCCCCAGACCGCCAAAAGGTCGCGGTGATCCGCCAGTTGATCGGCGACCGTTCGAAGCTGCTCATTCTGGACTGGGCCTCGGGAGCTCAGGAAGTGATCGACCATTTCCCCGACACCTCCTGGCGCGTTTCCTGGTCTCCAGATGCGAAGTCGCTCGTTTTCGCCGACGGCACCGGCCTCTTCCGAGTCGGCCTGGAAGGCGGCACCACGCAGCGGCTGTTCTCGAGTCCGCGAGACTTGCGCCAGCCGTCGGTCAGCCCGGTGGGCCATCGCGTGGCGGTGGTGGATCAGCTCTTCCGCGCGAATATTGTCCGGCAGTCGAACCCCGTCGTCGGCCTCGCTGCCGGCCCCGAGGTCGTCGCCTCCTCTACCCGGATGGACTTCATGCCGCGCTTCGGACCGAACGGGGAACGGCTGGCGTTCATCTCCGGGCGATCGGGTCGTTCTGAGATCTTGGTTTCGCGGCCCGATGGCGAGCTCGATCACCTCTTCGGCCTCGATCCTCCCAACCATATCCACGCCTTCCTGTGGTCTCCCGCGGGGGATCGGATCGCGGTCTCCGATCATCATGCGCGGCTCCTGATCGTCGACACGGCCACCGGCGATGCCGAGGTCGTTCCCGGGTCGCCCTTTCGCGGTCAGCTCCTCGACTGGTCGGCCGACGGCGCCTCCATCTACCGCCTCGAGACGACCGACGGCTCGCCCGAAGTGTGGAAGGTCAGACTGGAAGACGGAGATCGGCGGCAAGTCACCCGCTGCGGAGCCAAAGCGGCACAGGAATCGCCAGATGGGAAGTCTCTCTACGTGACGCGTCAGCACACACCTGGACTCTGGCGGGTCGAGCTGGAAGGCGACGGCCGACCGACGCAGATTCTCGACAGCGTGGCATGGTACACCTGGAGGTCGAGCGACCGCGGAATCTACAGCCTCGAAACAGCGCTGGGCGAGCCCGGGATCTACTTCCGGGAATCGGTCGTGGGGGAACCGATTCTGGTACTTCCACTACCCGCGGCGAAGCTCGACTTTTCGGTTTCGAATGACCACCAGTGGCTCTCCTACGCCCAGGCCGCTCCCCTCGACGGCGACATTATTCTCATCGAGGGCGGTTCGGAGCTGGCAGGACCAAGCTTGTAACGCGAGCAACGCCGGGAGCGCCGCGTCCCGAATCCCCCGACGCCACCTCGTTCGAAACGCGACCGTTGGACGGCGAAGCCGGCAGGCTCGACGCGAGCGCTGGGCTACGGCTCGAGCGCACGGCGATGGGGGTCGGCGGCCTCGATCCACAGCCGATCGCCACGCAGACGCTGGCGGAGCCCGGCTCCGGCGAGCACGGTTTCCAGCGCTTCGCTGGGATCAGTATCGTCGACCGTGCCCAGAATGCGTACGGGCTGGCCATGCTCGTCGAGCAGCAGCGAAGGATCCACCCGAACCTCGAGACCGGTCTCGGCCTCGATCCAGCGCAGGCGCACCTTGAGGTTCGAGGCCACCGCGCCGTGCAGCAGTGCCTCGCGCAGTCGATGGGGTCGAGTGGCGAGG
>CALFAM010000120.1 GCA_937948815.1 uncultured bacterium | reverse complement strand
CGCGCTTTCACCTGGCCAGTCAGAGCCATCTCGCCCGCATCGCCTTGGCCACGCTCGAGAAGCGGCTGGACGCCAGGCACTTCGTCCGCGTTCACCGATCCTGGATCGTCAATGTCGCGCACCTCGAACGCCAAGAGCCCGCCGGTCATGGCGACCTCGTGCTGACCATGGCCAACGGACACCATGTGCCGCTCAGCCGGCGCTACCGTCAGCGCCTCGAAGCGCTGCTCGAACCCCTCTCCTGATCGCCGCCAACCTGATGCGCGCGGCCCGGATCGTCGTGCCCTGGACCCGTGCGCCCCGCAGCATCGAGCCGCACCGACGCTTCGCCCTCGCCGTCGAGCTGTTCACGCAACGCCCGGGCAAAGGTGTAGTCGGGAGCCAGCGCCAGCGCCTCGTCGAGCAGTCTGCGCGCGCCGGCCACATCCTTGGGATCCCGAGTCGCCAGCAAGCGGGCCAGCCAGACGCGGGCCAGGGCCGTTCCCCACGTGGGGCCCGCGCCATTCGCCGCACGGGTCGCGCCGCCTTCGTGGCTGCGGTCGGCGAGCGCGATGGCCTCCGCGAGCGCCGTGCGCGCTTCGGCCGGATCGCCTCCCCACTGGGCAGGCGTGTAGGCCAGCCGAACCCCACGCAGCGCGCGGGCGCGCGGATTGTCCGGCGCGAGAGCCAGGGCCTGGCCCAAATGCTCGTTGCCCAAGTAGCCGACCACCATCGCCCTCTGGGGCGAGAGCTGGTAGTAGCGCGGATAGAGCGTGCCGAGTAGGGCGTGCGCTTCCGCATTACGACCGTCGAGCTCGACCGACCGCTTGCCTGCCTCGACCGCGCGATCGACCATCGCGAGCTGGTCGGCGGCCGCACCGGTAAAGCTCATCTGCCAGAAACCGAAGCCTCGATGGTAGGCCGCCCAGGTGCCGAGCTGTGGATCCTCGTCCCATCGTCCGAACCGCGCCATGGCCTCTTCTACGGCTCCGGCGTCACCACGAAGTGCGGCCTGGTGCAAGACCGCGATCGCCTCGCGAAAGGCCTCCGGGACCGGCTCGGGCGGTCGGGCAGGAGCCGAGCCCGCCGGCGCTGAAGCGGAAACTGGATTCGCCGCGCTCAGATCATGGGCGACGACGACCTCTTGATCGCGCACATAGAGACGATCCCCGAGGAGCGTCGGCGGCGTCCAGCTGCGCGTATCGAGGATGCGCGCCGTTTGCTGCTTCTGGGCGCCGGATGGGTCGAGCCGGGCGGTCACCAGCTCGCCGCGCTCGCCGAGCACCAGGGTATGAGGGCCTGCCTGCATCAGGTTGGCAGCACCGAAGCGCTTCTCCTCCGAAAGAATCTCGCCCGTGAGCGCATCGATGGCCAGGAGACTCTTCTTGTAGGTCGTATAGACGGTGGTTCCCTGGCGCAAGGCATTGAAGTGCGAAATCTGGAAGTCCGGCTGCTCCCAGAGCACCTCGACGCGGTCACGGGCGGCCAGGCGCAAGCCACGGCTGCCGACGAAGTAGACCGAGACGAAGAGCAGGTCGTCCTGCACCAAGATCGGTGTGGCGAGGATCGTGCGCTGGGGGTTGGTGAAGGCATGTCGCCAGAGCAGCTCACCGTTCGACGGCTCCAGGCCGACGATTTCACCCGCGACCGCGGCAATGATCTGGCGCCCGTGCTTGGTATCCGCGAGGATCGGTGAGGCGTAGCTGCCGTCGAAAGAACGATTCTGCCAGCGCAGCGCACCGCTCGCGGGATCGAAGGCCAGCGCACCGCCCGCGATGACCACCACCGACGGCCCCAGCGGACCGTCGATGATCAGCGGGCTCGACGCGTGACCGAAGTAGGGAATCCGCGCCTCGAACTCGGTTCCGAGGTCCTTGCCCCAGAGAATCTCGCCCGTCGCAGCATCGAGGGCGTGGAACATGCCGGTGAATCCGAAGGCGAACACTCGGCCATCGTGCAGCACCGGCGTCGCCTGCGGTGCGTTGCCGTAGGACATGTCGACCCCTTTGAGGTCGGCCACGGGCGCACGGTAGCGAGCCTGCCAGACCGTCTTGCCCGAGGCCGGGTCGAGTGCCACGACCAGCTCGTCCTCACCGTCCCGGGCGAGGGTGAAGAGCCGACCCGTGGCGGGGTCCGCGACCAGCCCCGAATAGCCGGGCCCGAGCTCGCGTTGCCAGATCGACCGGGGACCGGTCTCCCCCCAATCGGCGATTCGAGGAGCTTCCTCGACGATGAAGTCACGCCCCGGGCCGCCAAACTGCGTCCACGTCGCAGCCACGGTAGGGAGGGCGATCAGAATCGACAATGACAAGGCGATGCCGGCGACGCGTTGAACGATGCTTGTTCGAATCATGCTTGGCCTCCAGGTAGTCACGACACAGGCTACGTGAGTCCGCGACTGGAGATCGCAGGAAGGTTCGAACGGGACCGAGGCGACGCCAGCGGGACCGACCGCCGACAAATGGGGCATGGAAGCGGGCACACCCGCAGCCGTCAAGCGTTCTGTTTCTGGATCTCGCGCAGGATGGCGATGTTGTCGCGATGCCCGGTGAAGCGGGCGGTAACCTTGCCGCGGATCGGGAATCCCAGCAGGTAGAGATCACCGATGATGTCGAGGATCTTGTGGCGCGCAAACTCGTCCGGAAACCGCAGCTCGGTGTTGATCACGTTGTCGACACCAACCAGGATGCAGTTGTCGAGACGGCCCCCGGAGCCCAGACCGAGCTCCGCGATCATCTTGATGTCTTTCATGAAGCCGAACGTGCGCGCCGCCGCGATCTCTTCTTTGTAGCGCTCGTAGGAATCGAGCTCGAAGGTCACGAACTGCTCGCCGATGGGCGGCGGATAGCTGAGCTGGTAGGAGATCAGGAAGCCGTCGTACGGCTCGATCAGCAGGCGCTTGTTGCCGTCGCCGACTTCGTACGGACGGTCGACCACCAGCTCCCAGCGACCCACACGCTGGGTCTCGATACCGGCTTCTTCCAGGACCTTGCACAGCTCCGCTGACGAGCCGTCGAGCACCGGCACCTCGCCATGAATCTTGACCAGGAGGTTGGTGACACCGACCGCGTGCAGCGCCGACAGCAGGTGCTCGACCGTGCGAATGGTCTCGCCGTCCTTCTCCAGCGTCGTCGCATAGTCGGTCTCGCCGACGCTGTCGACGTGGGCGGGAATGGCCGTAGCGGCCGGCAGCGTGAGGAAGTGAATGCCGGTATCCGGCGGCAGCGGCTGGAGCACCATGCCGGTTCGCTTGCCCGAGTGCAGGCCGAGGCCGTAGACCACGGTCGACCGGCGGATCGTCTTCTGCCGCTTGCGCCCCTTCTGAACCAGCGGCAGGCGGGCCGGTGGCCGCAGCTCGCGAGCGATCTGGTCGCGGTCCGCGGCATCGGCCACCGCCATTGGCTGGCGACGCTCGTCGAGCAGGGACTGACGGTGCGCGAGGGCACCATCCACCGCTTCGAGCACCTGGTTGTAGGCCAGCGGCTTCTCGAGGTAGTCGTAGGCCCCCATTTTCACCGCCTTGACCGCCGTGGACACGGTGCCATGTCCCGAGATCATGATCACCGCGGCCTTGGGATCGATCTCGCGCAGCGCCTGGAGAACCTCCAGGCCGTCACGATCAGGCAGCCAGATGTCGAGAAATACGACCTCCGGCAGCTTTTCCCGAAACAGCGTCAGGCCGTCCAGACCGCAGCTCGCGGAGAGTGTCTCGTAGCCTTCGTCGGCGAGCACGCCTCCGACACTGGAGAGAATTCCGGGTTCGTCGTCGATGATCAGTACGGTGCTTGCCACAGCGTCTCCTGCCGAGTGATTCGTGCCCAACGAGCGGGGCGCAGCATCCGGGGCGGCATCTCGTACGCCGCGCCTCGGGGACCGTGCCTCGGGTGCAATGCCTCGGTTGCAATGCCTCGGTTGCTGGCACGCCAGTGGGCAACTCGGAGCGGGATGATACCCCAGGCTCGTGGCGCGCTTGCTATGCTCCCTGCCCCATGCGCATCGCGACGGAAGAGTTCGAAGCGTTGGTGGCCAAAGCGCTCGACCAGCTGCCCCGCGAGTTTGCCAGTCTGCTGGACAACATCGCCGTGGTGGTCGAAGACGAGGCCAGCCCCGAAGACCTGGCCGACGTCGGGCTCGAGCATCCAGACGAGCTCCTCGGCCTTTACCGCGGCATTCCCCTGACCGAGCGCGAATCGTCGTTTGCACCGTTGCCCGACCAGGTCGTGCTCTATCGCCATTCGATCGTCGGCCTTTGCCGCAACCGGCGCGAGGTCATTCGCGAAGTACGCGACACCCTGGTGCACGAGATCGGTCACCACTTCGGTCTCTCGGACGAAGACATGCCCTTCTGAGCGCTTGCCACCCCCCGGATCCAAGAGCGCTCACCGCGGCACCCTCATGAGCCCTTTATTGCGACCGGGTCGCCGAGGCGTTATGCTGGCTCCACTTGACTGTCGGAGCAAATGAGTTGAACGAGACGGCCGCGTCGCAGCCCCTCGATCCAACCGTGACCAAAGTGGACACGGAAGGCGTCGAGTTCCGCCCGATGACCTCGGACGATCGGCAGGCGATCCTCGCCTTCACCGACCGCCTGCCGGAGGAGGATCTACTCTTCCTGCGCCTGGACATCACCGAGCCCGAGACCATCGACGAGTGGATTCGGAACATCGAGCGGGGAAAGACCCGCACGGTGCTCGCCATCTCCGAGGAACGCATCATCGGCTACGGCAGCATCCACCACCACGACACCATGTGGACACGGCACCTCGGCGAGATGCGCCTGATGGTCGGCCCGGACTTCCGCGGGCGTGGCGTCGGCTCGGCCCTGGCGACCCACGTCTTCGAGCTCGGCCGTCAGCTCGAGCTCTTCAAGATCACCGCGCAGATGATGAGCAGCCAGCATGCTGCCCAAAATCTCCTCCACGGCTTTGGCTTCATTCCCGAAGCCCAGCTCCACGATTGGGTCATCGATCGCAACGGTCGTACCCACGACCTGATCGTCATGTCCCGCGAAGTCGACGAAGACTGACGCTCGATACGGTTCCGGCCGCATGATGTGCCGAGGTGGCACGACGCCGCGATTTAGGGCATGCACATGCGCCAAAATGGGCACCTGTGTGGCCGTGTCCGTCACACGGTCTGCCAGCGGACCCAAGCCCCAACACCTCGGCGCGGGCGACGCCCACTCACAAACCAACCTGCAAGCCGCTGAATCGAAACAACTTATCGCCCGAGAAAGCTCGCCGCCGGGCGCTTCACGGCCAGCTTTACCCAAGCTTTACGAACAGTGGCACAGGGCTTGCTTTAAAGTAGGCCAACGGCAGCGAAAGTTGCCCGAGCCCGAAAGGGTTCTTTGAAAACACTCCAAAAGATCCGAACGACAACGTTCGTTTCCAGCCTTTAAAGACCTACCATTACAGTCCTACCGACTTTGAAACTAATCTTTTCGGCCACCCCGGAGTCATGGGGTGGCCCTGCCATTTATGGGCAAAAATTTTCAGCCGCGACCGAGCGCTTCCGGCTGACGTGCGTTCGCTGAGCTGACGTCGAAGTCAGTGCTTGCGGCCAATTTGGCGCACGAGCTGATCGCGGTTGCGCGCATTGGCGACGATGCGCTGCATGCTCTCGATCGATCGCGGGCGGTCGGCCTGGTGCCCGGCCTCGGCCTCGAAGCGCTTCTGCCGTTCTTCGAGTGCCCCGCGCAGGGTCTGGATGCCCTCGAGCACAGACTGGCGGCTGACCTGCCCGATCAGGCGACCGTTCTCGACCACCGGCAAGACCGGGAAGTTATTCGACAAGAAGAGCTCGGCGACCCGGAAGAGATCCATGCCGGGCTCGATCGACATGGCCACCGCGGAGTGAAAGTCAGCAACCGTCCCTTCCTGGAGGTCGCCTTCGTAGGCCGCACTCGAAAGCACCCGCAGACAATCCTTCTCGGTCAACATGCCGACCAATCGCCCCGCGCCATCGAGGACGGGCGCAGCGCTCGCCCGGTGTTTGACCATCTGGTCGAGCGCCGCGTGTAGATCGTCGTCCGGAGACAAGTCAAACGGGCAAGGGGCAACCCAATCCCGCGCGGTCGGTAGCGAGAGGTCTTCAAGCATCGCGAGCTCCTTTCCAGCGAGAGACGATCCGCCATTCTAGCAGCCCGCGATCCAGCCCCTTTCGGGTCGTGGCGCGATGTGCCTAGCGGGCGCCGTCACCCCGGTAGACCACTTCGCCGCCGACGATGGTGTAGCGCACGGTGGTATCCGCGATAGCAGGCTCCTCGACCGTCAGGATGTTCTGCGACAGCACCGCAACGTCGGCCAGCTTGCCGACCGCCAAGCTGCCCTTCTCCGCCTCTTCGAACACCGACTGCGCCGCGTTGATCGTGTAGGTCCGCAGGGCTTCTTCCCGCTCCATGCGCTGGTCCGGATAGAAGCGCTCGCCACCCTTCATGCGACGGCCGATGCTGGCATCGAAGCTGGCGATGGCGCTCACCGACTCGACCGGCGCATCCGTGCCGTTGACGATCAGGGCGCCGCTGTCCGCCAGCTTGCGCCAGACGTAGGCACCCTCTTCTGCGCGCTGGTCGCCGATGCGATCCGGCACCCACGGTCCGTCCGAGGTGCAGTGGACGCCCTGCATCGAGGCGATGACGCCGAGCTTGGCGAAGCGCGGGATCTCGTCCAGGTGGAGATGTTGGGCGTGCTCGACGCGCCAGCGCAGGTCACGCTTGTCCGGATACGCCTTGAACGCATCCTCGAAAATGTCCAAGACCTCGCGGTTGGCACGGTCGCCGATTGCGTGAATGCAAAGCTGGGTGCCCGTCTCGATGGCGATGTCCGCGGTCTCCCGGGCCTCCTCGATCGGCACCAGGTTGAGACCCGCGGTATGGGTGGCATCCGAGTAAGGCTCGAGCATCCAGGCACCGCGCGAGCCGAGGGCGCCATCGATCGACAGCTTGATGCCGCCGACGCGGACCCAGCCGTCGGCATCGCGTGCTCCCTTGTAGCTGGGCAGCCGCGCGCGAAGCTCGTCATTCGACGCGCGGATCATCATCCACAGACGCACCCGCAGCCCACCGGCATCGGCGGCAGCAGCCAGTGCGTCCACCACTTCGAACGAAGACCCCGCATCGTGAAAGCTGGTGATGCCGTGCGAGAGAACCTCCTGGGCAGCCAAAGAGATCATTCGCTCGACTTCTTCGGGCGGCGGCGTGCCATCGGCAGAGCGCGCACGCTGAACCAGGCCGGCAGCCGTTTCCCGGAGCAGGCCACTCGGCGCGCCATCCGGCTGGTGCAGGATCTCTCCACCCGGCGGATCGGCGGTCGAAGCGTCGACCCCGCCGAGCTCCAGGGCCTTGGCGTTGACGAAGACCGCGTGGCCGCTGGCATGGGTCAGCAACACGGGATGATCGGGCGAAATCGCGCTCAAGGAGTCATGGACCGGAAACCCTTCGACCGCGGGCTCGGGCGCCGTCTGCCACTTCTCTTGGTGCCAGCCGCGACCGCGAATCCACTGTCCCGGGGGCGTATCGGCGACGGCGGCCGCAACCTGGTCGACGATCGCCTGCCAGCTCTCCGCACCGCGCAAGTCGAGCTGGATGGCGGAATCGCCGATGCCCATGAAGTGTCCATGGCCTTCGATGAAGCCGGGAATCGCCAACTCGCCCGGCGCCAGCTCGATCACCTCGGTCGCGTCACCGATCCGCGACTCGACCTCGGCCCGCGTCCCGAGCGCCACGATCCGACCGTCCTTGGCGGCCAGCGCCTCGACCTGAGGGGCGCCCTCTTCCAGGGTCACGATCGTGCCGCCGAGCAGCACCAGGTCGGCGGCCGTCTCGTCCGCCGCGGGTGGCGCGGAACCCTCGGGTGCCGCGCAGCCGACCGCGAGGATCAACGCGCACGCTCCAGCGATACCGGCCGGCCACGCGATCGCCTCGCGGGCGAGCTGGGAAGCGCGCGCCGGCAAGCTATTGCGCGCGGGCAAGGCAGGGGCGGACACACGGGTTCTTCGCGGCATGGTCGATCCTCCAAGTGGGTAGCGTGGTCGCGAGCGAACGAGGGTATTGACCTGCGTAGGCTATACTGCCGCGAGTTTCGACGCATCTCTAGGACCGACCGCACACGATCCGCGCATCCACCTCATCGGCGAGTCCAACGCATGATCGCGCCTCGCTGCTCGCCAGCACGTGCGATACACCGTCGCTGATCAACGACCCGAAACGCATGCCCTCCGCGAGACCGCCGAGCGAGGCGACGGGACCATGACGGCCTGGATCGGCCTCGACGGTCGCTACCTCGACGCCCATCATCCCGGAATCGGTCGCTACGTCTTCGAGCTGGCAGCCGCTCTGCCCGCAGCGCTGACCGACCTGCGCCTGGCACTGCTGCATCGCGGCGAGCATCCTCCGAGCGGCCGTTTCGATCTCGCCTCGCTGGCGCGCGGCGGCGTCATCCTGGTGCCAGGGGGCGACGCGCCACGAAGCCCTCTCGGCGCCTGGCGCCTGCGCCGCCACGTCCGAGAGACTGCGTGTGCTTTGTGGCACGCACCCTATTTCCCGACCTCGTTCGGGCCCACCTGTCCGCGCGTGGTCACGGTGTACGACACCATCGCGCTCGAACCACGGTTCTACCCCTCGGCAGCCAAGCGTCTGATCCTGCGCCTGCTGCTTCGCTTGGCCGTTCGTCGCGCCCAACGTGTACTGACCCTCTCGCAAGCCGCCAAGAACGATCTAATCCGCAGCGGCATCGCGGCCGAACGCGTCGTCGTCACGCCCGCGGGCGTCGGTAAGGCATTTCACCCTTGTACACCACCGGAGATCGAGGCGCTGCGCGATCGTCTGAAGCTCCCGCAACGGTACGTGCTGTTCGTTGGCGCCGACCAACCGCACAAGAACCTGCCTCGCCTGCTCGAAGCGTGGGCGACGATCCAGGCCACTCTCCTGCCGACACAGCGCGACGCGCCGGACGCAACGCTGGTGCTCGCCGGCTTCGAACGAACCGGTCGCGGCACGATCGATCGCGTGCCCAACCATCACCTCACTCGGGTGCGGCATCTCGGATCCGTCGAGGACCAAGATCTGCCTGCATTGATCAGCGGCGCCGAGCTCTTCGTCTTCCCGTCCTTGGCCGAAGGTTTCGGCCTCCCCGTCCTCGAAGCGATGGCCTGCGGCACGCCAGTCGCCTGCTCGACCGCTGGCAGTCTTCCGGAGGTCGCTGGACGCGCGGCCCGCTTCTTTGATCCCTCCAGCACCGACTCGCTGGCCAGCGCACTCTCCGATCTGCTCGCCGACGCCAGCACGCGTCAGCATCTGATCTCCGCGGGCTTCGAACAGGCCGCCCGCTTCTCTTGGCAGGCGACCGCACGAGCCACCGCCGCGGTCTACCGTGACGTGCTCGGAGCGAGCTGATCATCATGCGGGTCCTGCACGTCTACAAAGACTATGCACCGGTCTTTGGCGGCATCGAAGGCCACATTCAGGCCCTCGCCCGCACCCAGGCCACGCGTGGGCTGGACGTTTCGATCCTGGTCACCCGACACGACGGCTGGCATACCACGCGCGGCGCGGATGCCGGCGCGAGCTGCGAAGCCCCGCCGCACGTCATCCGTGCCGGACGCCTGCTCACCGCCCGTTCGACGCCCATGAGCCCACAACTTCCTTTCCTGCTGGCCGCGGCCAGGCCGGATGTCGTCCACCTTCATGCCCCGTATCCACCCGGCGAGCTGGCGCAGCTCCTGCTCCGTCGGGGACGCGCCACCGTCATTGGGTACCACAGTGACGTCGTGCGGCAGCGCATCTTGGGGGCGGTCTGGCGTCCTCTTCAAAAGCGCCTGTTGCGCCGGGCTGACCGGGTGTTGGTGGCCTCTCACGCCTACCGGCAGAGCTCACCCGTGCTGTGCGCTTCTGGCGCCCGCTGCACCGTCGTCCCCTATGGCATCGATCTCGATCGCTTCGCGCGCCCAGATCCGGCACGGGTCGAAGCGCTACGCGCTCGCTTCCCCGGGCCCAAGGTTCTCTTCGTCGGCCGCCTGCGCTACTACAAGGGTGTCGGCCACTTGATCGACGCCATCGCGGAGGGCCAGCCCGAGATCCAACTGCTGATCGCCGGTCGCGGACCGATGGAGGCCACCTGGCGACAGCGTGCCGCGGCTACGGACGCTTCGCACCGCATCCACTTCCTCGGCGATGTCACCACGGACGATCTACCGGCGCTCTACGCGGCGGCAGATCTCTTCGTGCTGCCTTCGACCCATCGTAGCGAGGCCTTCGGAATCGTGCTGCTCGAAGCCATGGCTTCCGGCCTGCCGGTCATCTCGACCGAGCTCGGAACCGGGACCAGCGAGATCAACCGTGACGGTGAGACCGGCCGGGTGGTACCGCCATCCGATCCCGGCGCAATCGCTTCGGTGCTGCGTAATCTGCTCGCCGACGACACCACGAGGCAGGCGATGGCGGCTGCCGGTCGGGCGCGGGCGGCACGCCGCTACGGCGTGGACACGATGGTCGATGCGGTGGACGCGGTCTACCGCGACGTCCTGCAAACGACCGTCAAGCGCCCTGACCGGAGCGTTCCTCGATGACTTTGCGCAGGGTCTCGTCGAGTGAAGTGCGGGGCTGCCAGCCAGTCAGCTTCTTGATTCGGTCGATCGAGGGCAAGCGCCGGCTCATGTCTTCGAAGCCGGGGCCATAGGCTTCGTCGTAAGGGACGAACGCGATTTGCGACGGGTGTGACGCCACGGGCACACCGCGATAGTCGGCCACCAGGGCACGAACGCGCTCGGCGAGCTCGAGGATCGACACCTCGTGGGTCGATCCGACGTTGAACACGGAGCCAACCGCACCTGGGTGCTCGACCAGCATGATCATCGCTTCGACCACGTCCGCGACATCGCAGAAACAGCGCTGCTGCTGGCCATTTCCGTAGACGCTCAACGTTTCACCGGCAAGTGCCTGGCGGACCAGTCGTGGAATGACCATGCCATAGCGTCCGCGCTGGCGCGGTCCCACCGTGTTGAACAACCGCATGACACTCACCGGCAAGTCCATCTGCCGGTGGTAAGCCAGACTCAGATGCTCGATCGCGGCCTTGGAGGTCGCATAGCTCCATCGCGCCTTGCTCGTCGGACCGAGCAGCAGGTCGTCGTCCTCGGAGAACGGTACCCGATCGCTCTTGCCATAGACCTCCGAGCTGCTCGTCACGCAGACCGGCTTGCGATAGCGATTGGCCGCAGCGAGCACCGCCCGGGTGCCGAACATGCTCGACTCGACCACATGCACTGGATCCGCCACGATCAATTCGACACCGACGGCAGAGGCCAGGTGGAAGACCAGGTCGCAGTCTCGCACCAGGTGATCGAGCACCGACTCGTTGGTGATCGAGTCGATCGCGAAGCTGAAGTGAGCATCGAGGGTCAGCTGGCGAATATTCTCGAAGCGCCCAGTCGACAGGTTGTCGATCACCGATACTCGGCAGCCCCGCATCACCAGGGCAGCGGCGAGGTGACTGCCGATGAAGCCGGCACCGCCGGTGATCAGAACCCGAGCTCCGTCGGCGAGCGTTGACGGGGGGGCGAAGGGAGGAGCGGTTTTGGACATCAGGGTGGTGCTCGACGCGGCGAATTCGGGTTGACGTTGTGAAGATGTCGTTGGGTATGCGCTGGGCGTGGGCAGTCTGCGCCGGCTACAGGCCGGGATGAGCCAGCCACCAGGCCACGACATTGGCCGCCAGGGCGATCAACACCAAGACGGTCACGGCGCCTGGGACGCCGAGCCCGGAGCGCACGAGCCGATGCGACAGATGATCTGTTCCTGGTGTGGTCAATGGGTTCCGTCCGCGACGAATCCGTGACACGAAGACTGTCATGGTATCGGCAATGGGCACAGCGAGAAGCAGTGCCGGCAGCAACCATGGCACGGGGCCGGCACGCTGGCCAGTCAAATCGAGCACCAAGACGGCCACCGTGAGGCCGAGGGGCAGGCTGCCGGCATCACCCATGAAAATGCGGGCGGGTGCCCAGTTGAAGACCAGGAAGCCGAGGGTCGCCCCGAACACGCACGCCGCCAACGGCAGGCCGGTTCCACCGACCGCCAAGATGCCGAGGGCCGCAGCAGACGCGACCGACGCCGAGAGCCCATCGACATTGTCCAGCAGGTTGAAGGCGTTCGTGATCCCGACCAACCAGAGAATGGTCACCGAGGCGGAAAGGAGCGGGTTGAAGGCCAAGATCTCCGGTGGCTGCGCCACACTGCTCACCACCAGCGCACTGGCGACCAGCGCCTGCACGCTCAGCTTGACCGCGACACCCAATCCGCGTCGATCGTCGATCAAGCCGGTAATCATCAACAAGGCGGCCCCCGCCGCCAAGATGGTGTATCGACCGCTCTGGCCGGCGAGCGCGAGAGGAGGCAGGAAGATTCCGATCATGAGCGCGACACCGCCGAGCAGTGGCGTGGCCGCCTGATGGTGCTTGCGCACAGCAGGATGGTCGACGAAGTCAGTGCGTACGGCGAGGGCGCGCAGGGGCGGAACCAGGACGACCGTGAGCAAGCACGCTACCGCGGCCAAAACGCCGGTCGAACCGATCGACCATTCGGCGAGCGCGCTCACCCATTGACCTCCACGGCGCCTGCGAAGGCACGACACGAACCGGGACGCTGCGGCCGTGACCAGCAGAGGATTCTCATCAGCAGCGGCATGTTATCGGACATGATGACACCATGGTCTAGAATCGGGCTGTCCTGGCCAGTCCGTCCGGTCTGTGAAGAATCAGCCCTGTCAGCTCGGATACGATCGCGCAACGTCCCGGACGTCTTCTGAGCACCCCATATCCGTGATCGCGAGCCGCCCCCACGACCCCACCACCGAGATGCGCGCCGATGGTTCGGCCCGACGCGCATCGTCAAGCCGGCTCACGCCCAACGAAGCCGAGAACGCTGCCGTCCGCCGCGCAGTGATGCTGACACTCACCTACAGCGATGTCTTCAACTACCCCTTGCGGGCCGACGAGATCTGGCAGAATCTGGTGGTTCCAGCACCCAAGGAAGCCGTGGCGGCCGTGCTCGACGAGCTGGTCCCCGATGCGCTGAGCCGTACCGAAGATGGGCTCTACTGCTTACGGGACCGCGAACAGATCGGCCCCCTCCGGCAGGCACGCGCCGCCTCGGCCATTGCCGGATGGCGCGAAGCCGAGCGCTTTACCCGCTGGTTGTCGCACGTTCCTTTCGTCCGCATGGTCGCGGTGTGTGGCTCCTTGGCGGTGGAGAACGCAGGTCCCGACGGCGACGTCGACCTCTTCTTGATCACCGCTCCCGGCCGCCTGTGGCTGGTTCAATCGGCCGCAATGGTTCTGCGCCGCCTGGCGTGGCGGCCCGGCCGCCCTCCTTTCTGCCCGAACTACCTCTTGTCGGAGCACGAGCTTCGGGTCGGCCCCCGCAATCTCTACATCGCCCACGAAATCACCCAGGCACGCCCACTCTTCGGCCACGCCCTGTTCGCCCGCTTTCGACGGGAGAATGCTTGGACCCTGGAGTTCCTGCCCCAGAATCGCCCGGAAGACGATCCTGCGCAGCCCGCGGGCCTCGCGTTCCTGCGCCCGGCAGACGCGTCCGATGATTCCGTCGACAGCCAGGAACCCAGCCGCGCCCAGGCACCCAGCCGGATTCAGGCTCGTCTCGAGCGCCTGCTGGGCGGGCGCATCGGCTCATGGCTGGACGCTGCCATCCACCGCACACTGCTCTACTACTACCGCATGCGCTTGCGGCGCCACGGCTGGACGCTCGACGAAATCGGCCGTGCCTATCGACGAGACCGCCAGACGGTGGTCACGGGCGGCTACCTCGGCGCGATTGAAGCTCGCTTTGTCGATCGTGCCCAAAGTCGGCTGATGGCGACGGTCGGCCTGTCCGAAGCCGAGGCCCATGACCTGGTACGCCAGACGTTTCACGGCACCGCACGGAGCGACGCCAGCGCCCCATCCGCGGGCAGCTCGGCCACGGACAGCGGACTGTCCGGCAGCGCCGCCTCCGACGATGCTCCGAGCGGCCCGCCGGGAGGCGATCCGGTCTACGCCGGGATCCTCGGCGAGCGATATGGAGACGACGTTTCATGACCGACGTCCTCTTCGGGCAGTCCTACTTCCTACGCTTCGACCCGAAGCTCTGGCAGGGCATGAAGCCCTACCCACCGCTCGGCTCCCTGTTGGCTGCCGCCTACGTCCGCGCGCGCAACTATGACGTGGCGTTCTTCGACGCCATGCTCGCGACCTCGGAAGCCGAATGGACCTCAGCCCTGGCGCGTCACCGCCCACGCTTCGCAGTGCTCTTCGAGGACAACTTCAACTATCTCTCGAAGATGTGCCTGCTGCGCATGCGCGAGGCCGCGTTCGCCATGATTCGCGCGGCACGCGAGAGCGGCGCCACCGTGATCGTCTGCGGCTCCGACGCCACCGACCATGCAGCGGCCTATGTCGAGCAGGGCGCCCAGGTGGTCATTCACGGTGAAGGCGAAGCCGCGCTCGCCGAAACGCTCGACTGCCTCAGCGGCCGTCAGCAGCAACCGCTGGCGTCCGTCCGTGGCGTGTCGATCGTTCGCGAGCTGCTGGCACGCGATGAACGCTCCGATACACCCCCGGCCGATGATGCGTCCGGTGACCTTCTGCGCACCCCGCCACGCCCCGTCCTGCGCGACCTCGATGCGCTGCCGTTTCCGGCCTGGGATCTGATCGATCTCGAACCGTACCGGCGGATCTGGATCGCGCGTCACGGCTACTTCTCTCTCAACATGGTCACGACCCGCGGCTGCCCGTTCCATTGCAACTGGTGCGCGAAGCCGATCTGGGGGCAGACCTACCACATGCGCAGCCCAGAGAATCTCGCCGACGAGCTGGCACTGCTGCGCGAGCGCTACCAGCCCGATCACATCTGGTTTGCCGACGACATCATGGGCCTCAAGCGTGGCTGGATGGCTGGCTTCGCCGATGCGGTCGCGGCGCGCGGCATCCAAACGCCGTTCAAGTGCCTGTCACGCGCCGATCTCCTCTGCCGCGACGGCGAGGTCGAAGCGCTCGCCCGCGCGGGTTGCGACGTCGTCTGGATTGGCGCCGAATCCGGCTCGCAGAAGATCCTCGACGCCATGGAGAAGGGCACCCAGATCGAGCAGATCCGCGAAGCCACACGCCGCGTCCAAGCCGCCGGCATCCGCATGGGCTTCTTCCTGCAATTCGGCTACCCAGGCGAATCCCGCGCGGATGTCGACGCCACCCGAGACCTGGTGCGAGACGCGCGCCCCGACGAGATCGGCATCTCGGTGTCGTACCCGCTTCCGGGAACGAGCTTCTACCAGCGCGTCGAGTCCGAGCTGGGTCGCAAGCAGAACTGGATCGACTCCGACGACCTCGACATGATGTACCGGGGACCGTTCGCAACCGCCTTCTACCGTCAGCTGCACACCGTGGTCACCAAGGAATTCCGCGCTCGCGCTGCGCTGGATACCGTCAAGGCAGCCCTGGCACGCCCTACGCGCTTGCGTGCCCACCATGTCCGCAAGGCGGGAGCGGCCGGGTACCATTGGTTGACCCTGCCGTGGGCGCGCTGGCGTCTGGCGGCCAAAGAGCGCGTGCCCCATCAGGGCGTGGGCCCGTTGGTCGGCGCCATGAGCCATGCGCAAGCGGCGACGCCAACGCCGCAGGCCAAGGACGATGCTGTGAAGACGGCCGCGCCCGAAGACGACAGGCGCTAGCATAGGTCGCCGTCGCACGAGATCGCCATGACCGAAAGCATCGACATTCTCCTCGCCCATGGCTACTTCCTGGCAGAGGACGAGAACGAGAAGGGCATCATGCGGCCCTATCCGCCCCTGGGCCTCCTCTACATCTCGTCGCATCTCAAGGCCCGTGGATTCGCCGTCGACGTCTTCGATGCCACCCTGTCCGATCCGCAGTCCTGGCACCGCAGACTCCAGACCCTGCGGCCACCGGTCGTCGGCATCTATGTCAACCTGCTGACCCGGTCGCGGGTGCTGCGCATGATCCGCCAGGCGAAGGAGATCGGCGCACGCGTCGTTCTCGGCGGGCCTGAGCCGGCCAATCACGCACGGGAGTACCTCCAGCGCGGTGCCGATGTCGTCGCCGTCGGCGAAGGTGAGCTGACCCTCGAAGCCCTGCTGCGTCACTTCCCGGTCCACGGTCTCGACGGCCTCGACACGATCGACGGCGTGATCTTCCTGCGCGATGACGGCACCATCGCGGAGACGCCGGCACGCACCCAGATTGCCCAGCTCGACGACCAGCCCTTCCCGGACCGGGAGGCGATCGACATGGATCGCTACGTCGACATCTGGCGCACACACCACGGCCGCGGCTCGGTGTCGCTGATCACGGCCCGCGGCTGCCCCTACCGCTGCAACTGGTGCTCGCACGCGGTCTTCGGCTACACCCATCGCCGGCGCTCGCCAGAGAACGTGGTCGCCGAGGTCGAGCACATCGTCGAGCGGTTTGCGCCCGACATGCTGTGGTACGCCGACGATGTCTTCACCATCCACCACCGCTGGCTTCGCCGCTATGCCGAGTTGCTCGCCGCCCGCGGCCTGAAGCTTCCGTTCGAGACGATCTCGCGCGAGGACCGGCTCAACGAGGACGTGGTGAAGACCCTCGCCGACATGGGCTGCTATCGCATCTGGATCGGTGCGGAGTCTGGGTCGCAGCGCATTCTCGACCGCATGGAGCGACGAACCAACGCCGCCCGTGTCGTCGACATGGTCAAGCTGCTCCAGCGCCACGGCATCGAGGCGGGCATGTTCATCATGCTCGGCTACGACAGCGAGGAGTTGGAAGACCTGCAGGCCTCCGTCGACCTTCTCAAACAAGCACTTCCCGACATCTTCCTGACCACGGTGGCGTATCCGATCAAGGGGACGGCCTTCTACCAGAAGGTTGCCGACCGGGTGGTCTCGCTGTCCGACGACTGGGAAACGGGCGGCGAGCGCATGCAGACGATTGCCGGCCGACGGTCCAAGCGTTTCTATCGCCACGCCACCCGCTGGATGGTCAACGAAGTCGCCGTCCACCGCCACCGGACGAACGGCTCCGCATCGCTGCTCGGACACGGCAAAGCCTGGCTCAACAGCCATCTGGGACGTGCGGGGATGTGGCTGGCCCGCAACGAACGCGAGCCGGAAACTGCGCCCCGGCCCTTGGAAGCCGCGCCAGGTTCGCCTTGATTCACGGTTCTCGAAGCGACGGCGTGAAGCGACGGAATGGATGGATGATCGCGGCGAAACGCCAGGAGGGGTTCGATGCATGACGAGATGATGAGTGCGATTCAATCGGGAAACGCCGATACGGTTGCCCAACTGTTGGCAACCAATCCCGTCCTCGCCGGCAATCGCGACGAGTCCGGGGCATCGACCATCCAGGTCGCGGCCTACCATGGCCACAAACAGATCGCCGTGCTGCTCGCCGAGCACAGCCCAGCGATCGACTTTTTCGAAGCCTGCGTGCTCGATGATCGTCCGCGAGTGCGTGAGCTGATCGAGGCCCCAGGCGGCAGCGACCTCGTCAACCAGCGCTCGCAGGACGGGTTCCCGGCACTCGGCCTGACCGCCTACTTCGGTCATCTGGCGCTGCTCGAGTTGCTGCTCGAACACGGCGCCGATCCGAACCTCCCGGCAGCCAACGCCATGCGGGTAGCGCCGCTGAACAGCGCCGTCGCCAACCGCGATCCCGACAAGGCGCTGTCGATCGCCAAGACGCTGCTGGCCGCGGGCTGCAACGTCGACCCACGTCAGGCCGGTGGCTGGACCCCGCTGCACAGCGCGGCAGCCGCCGGACACGAGGCCCTGGTCGAGCTCTTGCTCAAACACGGCGCCGACCGCGACCTCGAGAGTGACGATGGCCGCAATGCGAGCGCTATGGCGCGTGAGCGCGGCCACCAGCATTTGGCCTCGCGCCTCGCGTCATCACCCGGGGAATCGTGACCCGCGGAGTCGACCCTCGGCCGGCGGGCCAGGGAAGCGCCACATGGCGACGGCTCCTTCGCCGCGCGGCACGCCTGCGGCCCTCGACGGGTCGAGCAGCCTCTTCCGTGCTTCCAGCCGCGGAAGCCTACCGGCGCTGGTCGTCCCACTACGGCGAGACACCCAATGCTTTTCAGCAGCTCGAGGCACCGATCTTCAACCGAATGCTCGGCGCTCTCACCGGCAAGCGCCTGATCGACCTCGGGTGCGGGCGGGGCCGCGTCGTGCGCCACGCCCTGGCCGAGGGCGCCAGCCTGGCGGTCGGCGCGGATCTCGTGCTCGCCATGCACGCGCGCGCTGCGCACACCGACCACCAGGCCACCTCCGACGAGACACCGCCCCAAACGGGCGCCACACCCGTGCCCGCGCCGCGCCGCCTGGTCGCACCGACGCATCCCCTACCGTTTCGCCCCGGAAGCTTCGATGTCGTGGCCTGCGCCCTGGTCCTCGGCCATGTCGAAGACTTGGCCGGCGCCCTGCACGCCATGGCGACCGTCTTGCGGCCCGGCGGCACCCTGGTGATCTCCGACTTCCACCCTTTTGCCACCCTGCGCGGCTGGCAGCGCACGTTCACCGAGCCCAATGGCGCCGAGCGGGCAATCGTCCAACACCTGCATACTTTCAGCGACTATGTGACCCACCTGCGCCAGCACGATCTCGTTCTCGACGCCCTGGAAGAACCCTGCTTCGAGGACGCACCGGTCGCCTTCGTGCTCCGCGCGCGCAAGCTCGGTTGAGCCTCGGCACGTAGGCGGACTATTCGAAGCGAAGCGCTTCGATCGGGTCGAGTCGGGCAGCCTTGGAGGCCGGGTAGATTCCGAAGCCGACGCCGACCAGGGTGCAGAAGCCGAAGGCCAGGGCGACCGCCCACAGCGGCACGTGCGCTTGCGGCCAGTTCGGGATCACCGCCGCCACGAGCTGGCCGACGCCATAGCCCGCCGCCACACCCATGGCACCGCCGATCAGCGACAACGTGATCGCCTCGACGAGGAATTGAGCCAGGATGTCGCGCCGACGCGCGCCGACCGACTTGCGCAGGCCGATCTCACGCGTGCGCTCGGTCACCGACACCAGCATGATGTTCATGATGCCGATGCCGCCGACCAGCAAGGCGATGCCGACGATCGCCGCCACGGTTGCCGTGACGCCGCCGAGAATCGCGCCAACACTCTTCAAGATCTCGTCCTGCAACAAGATGGTGAAGTCGTTCGGCTCGCCGTCTTCCAGCCCATGGCGATTGCGCAGCACCCGTTCGATACCGTCGCGAACCTGCGGGACGGCGTCGGCGTTCGCGGCGTGAAGCCGTAGCTGCACCTGATCCCCGGCATCGCGACCAAAGAGCAGCAGCGCCGTGTCGAATGGCACGATAACCAGGTCGTCGAGGTTGCCGCCAAACGTGGTGCCCTGCTCCTCCATGACCCCGACCACGGTGACCGGCAGGCTCCCGACGTAGATCTCGCCGCCGATCGGCTGCTGTCCGAGCCGCAACTTCTCAACAACCTCGCTGCCGACGACTGCGACTTTCCGGCGTCGCTCGACATCGATCCGCGACAGGAAGCGTCCCTGGTCGACCGTGTGATTCATGACATCCGGATAGTCTTCGCTGACGCCAAACACGAAATCCGGGGTGTGTCGGCGGTCTCGAAACCGTGTTGGCTTCGAACCGGCAATGATCGGCGTGATCAGCCGGATCCCCGGTACCTGCTGGCGGAGCGCCAGCCCATCGTTCCAGGTCAGCTCCACCGGACGCGCCACCATGCCCGGCCCCTGGTTGAAGCCGACGTCGGGGAACACCTGCATGTAGGTCGAGCCCACGCCCTCGAGCTGGTTAGTGATCATGAACTGCAAGCCCTGGACGATCGACACCACCGCGATCACCGCCGCGGTTCCGATGATGATGCCGAGCGTGGTGAGAACGGCACGCAGCTTGTTGGCACGCAGTGCGTCGATCGCCGCCAGGACATTCTCACCAACGATCACGCAGGCGCTCCAGGCCTCGCTGAAGCGTCGGGCGAAACCACGGGCCTGGCAGCATGCGCGGCCCCACCGCCGCCACCAGCCTGTCCTGCGCGACCGCGCTCGGTCAGCTCGTCGTGCAATACCTTGCCGTCACGGAGGGTGATCACCCGCCAGGCGTGCTCGGCGATGTCCCGCTCGTGGGTGACCAGGATGACCGTGTTTCCGGACGCGTGCAAGCCGTCGAACAGCGCCATGATGTCCTCGGACGTCTTCGAATCGAGATTTCCGGTGGGCTCGTCCGCGAGCAGGATCGAGGGATCGTTGACCAGCGCCCGTGCAATGGCCACACGCTGGCGCTGGCCGCCCGACAGCTCGTTCGGCTGATGGTCCGCGCGGTCCGCGAGACCGACCCGCTCGAGCGCGCGAAACGAGCGACCCCGGCGCTGGCTCCGCGGCGTGCCGCTGTAGATCAAGGGCAGCTCGACATTCTTGACCGCGCTGGTGCGGGCGAGGAGATTGAAGGTCTGAAAGACGAAGCCGATCTTGTGGTTGCGAATGTGCGCCAGGGCCTCGTCGTCCAATGTCTCGACTGCCACGCCATCGAGCTGGTAGTGCCCTGCGGAGGGTGTGTCGAGACAGCCGAGCAGGTTCATCAGCGTCGACTTGCCACTACCCGAGGCCCCCATGATCGCGATGTACTCGCCCGCTTCGATCGCGATGTCGACACCGTCGAGCGCCCGCACCGTCTCTGCGCCCATCTCGTAAACCTTCTCCACGCCGCGAATGTCGATCAGGCTCATGATGCTTCGTCCTCGGAGGATTGTTTGGCGTTGTCGCGCTGGATCAAATCGTCGTCTTCGAGATCCCGCAATACTCTGTACGGACCGGTGACGACTTCCGTTCCGGCATCGAGCCCGGTCAGGATCTCGATGTGGGTCGTGTCCGCCAACCCGGTCTCGACCGGCCGTTGCTCGACCTTGCCCTCGACCACCGCGAACACCACCTGCTCTTCCTCGTCCTGCTCGCCGCCACCGCCACTGCCGCGGTCACCGCCATCTTCGGACGGCACCCGACGGTAGACCACGACCTGAATCGGCACCACGACCGTGTCTTCGCGGGTCTCGACGGCAATCTCGGCCCGCGCGGTCATGCCCGGACGCAAGCGGTCGTCCGCGTCTTCGAGCAGCACCTTGACGCTGTAGAAGATCACATCACCCTTGCCGGCCCGGGTGTAGCCGGACGAGCCGATCTCCTCGACCTGCCCATGGTAGGAATGGCCGACCACCGCATCGACCGACACCGCGACGGCTTGCCCTTCGCGAACCGAGACGATCTCGGTCTCGTCGACATCGATCTCGACCAGGATCTCCGAGAGATCGGCGATGGTCGCGATGACAGATGCCGGATTGTTCATCATGCCGGAGACCACCACCTCGCCCGCTTCCGCATTGAGCGCGATGATCCGGCCCGAGATCGGCGCGTAGATCGTGACCTTCTCGAGGTCGTCGCGACTTTTCTCGAGGTCAGCGTTCGCCTGCCGAAGTTGCTCGCGCGCTTGCGCGAGGCGCAGCTCCGCACTCTCACGGGCGAGCTCTGCGGCCTCGGTCTGCTCAGCGGAAACCACGCCCTCCGCGCCCAGGCTGGCGTAGCGATCCGACTTGAGCACCGCGTCCCGCAGGTCGATTTCCGCCTGCCGGACCTGGTTCTGGCCGATCACTTTCTGCGCCGAGGCCCGCTCCCAGGCCGCCTGGAAGGCCTCGCGCTCGAGCTCCACGACCGGCTGGCCCGCGGTGACCTCGTCCCCTTCTTCGACGAAGAGCGCTTCGATCTTGGCCACCACGTGGGCCGAAAGATCGACCTTCTCACGCGGGTCGACTCGGCCCGTGGCCTTGACGACCTGGGTAATGTCTCGCGTCCGGGCGCGCTCGGTATGCGCCTCGACACCGCCCCCACCACCGCGCTCCCCCCACAGCCCGGCAACGACCATGGCACCCAGAGCGGCCACGACGACGAGAATGATCACTACTTTCTTCATCGTCTCCTCCGCGCCCGGGCGGTTAGCCCCCGCCTACGAGCTGGCCGAGCGCTGCGAAGCCCGCTCGCATCACGACCCACGCCAACCACCAGCCGATCACGACGCCTGCCGCCCGCCCCCACGACACGCGCGCGACCGTGGCAAATCCGATCACCAACAGAACAACCGTCCACACGCTGAAGAAGCTCGCGCTGGCCAGCAGGCTCTGGACGATCGCGTTCTCGGAGCTGACGAAAGCCAACAGGTTGGCAGGCAGCAAGAGCCCTTGCTCCAGCTCTTGGGTGGTGATCGCATCACGGCCGAGCGCAATCGGGATGCTGAGCAAGCTCGCGAGCGCCCACGGCATGTTGGCGTAGACCGACACCGACAGACTGTGTTTGTAGGTGAGCTCGCCGCCCACCAGGCGCAGCGTCAGAAAGAGCACCAGTGCGATCAGCGGGTAGACCACCCACGGCATGATCAGCGCGGCAGCATAGACGATGGCCTGCCCGAACTTGCCCATGAACGCGATCTGGGTCTCGATCTCGTCGTCCGCAATCGGCACGTTGGCGTTCGCCAACTCCTCGCGCATCGAGGACTCGAAGTCGACCTTGGCGCTCTGGGCGGCGACCGCTGCAAGGCCGCAGAGCAGCAAGACGATCAGCGCCACCACCCAGGTCGGTCGGCGGCCAATGGAAGCAAACGTCTCGCCAGGCGAGAGCAATACGGCGGGAATCCTCCCGATCGACGAATCTTTCATCGTGTCTCCTTGAAAGCAGCAATACGCACCGAAGCGCAAACTATTCTGCCGCTGATTCGAGAGACGGACACGAAAGCAGGATTTCGCACCCAGGGCAGGTGCAATCGGTCGACCGAATTCAGTCGAGCAGCCGTTCGGGCACGGCGGAGCGGCGGCGTCGTGGCGGCTGGTTGCGGGCCAGGGGATCGAACGCCAGCGATTCGCGCCTTAGGGGCTCGAACGCCGGTCGCCAGCCTCGTCTGTCGTGTCAGCCTGCTGATCCGCCCCCTGGATGATCTCCCAGATCTGGTTCGCGCCGAGGCCGCTGCGTTGCTCGACGTCGCCATTGGGCCAGCGAATTTCGATGTCGGCTTGCTGTGCCTGGCCGAGACCGACGTGGACGGTCTTGGGATGGGCGGACAAGTAGCCGGTGGAACCGTGGATTTCGCGCCACTGGCGGCGGCCGTCCGGCGTGGTGATCGCCACCCGTGCGCCGACGGCGTCGCGGTTGGAGCCACGTGAGGGATCACCGATCAAGGAGAGCTTCAGCCAGCGGTTGCCATGGCGCTCGCTGCGGTTGCGCAGCACATCCGCTGGTGCGTGGAAATTGTTCAGCACGACGTCGAGATCACCGTCGGCATCGAGGTCGAAATAGGCGGCTGCCCGAGCATTGACCAGAAGATCCATGCCGCTACCCCGCGAACGGTTGCGCAACTTGCCGCCCTCGTTGACGAAGAGAACGTTGGACTCCTTGTTCCAGTCGAGCAGGGTCACGCTGGATTCCTCGCCTCGCTTCTGGATGTACATCGAGTGGTAGAAGAAGTACTCGTTGGTGCCATTGGCGACGTAGAGATCGGCGTCACCGTCGTTCTCGAGGTCGAAGAAATCGGCATCCCACGCCCAGCCGACGGTGTTCTCACCCCGCTCGACCGCGGCCGAAGCGACATAGCCAGCAAGCCCACCATCCGTGTTCTGCCGAGAGGCCCAGAGCACGCTGGCTTCGTTGTAACGCAAGTTGGCCAACGCTTCCGGATCGAGGTTCATCGCCGTCGACTCGTTCGGCGACACGTAGCGTGCGTCCTTGATCAGGGTGTTGATGTTCGACACGTAGATCTCGGGGAGGAAGTCACCGTTGAGATCCCCGAAGCCGACATTCATCGAATGGTAAGCCTTGTCCATCCCCATGCTGGTGGCGATGTCCTCGAACGTGCCGTCGCCCCGGTTCCGCAGCACGGCGTTCTTGCCGAAGTCGTTGGCCACCACGAGGTCTTGCCAGCCATCACCATCGATATCGCTGTGGCCGACCGCTTGCGCCCAACCGGTGTCTCCGGTGCCGCTGGTCTCGGTCACATCCTCGAAGCGCAGCCCGCCGAGATTTCGGAACAGACGATTCGGTAGCGCATTCTTGTTGTCGCGGGTCAGGGTGGGCAGGGACGGGTCGCCACCATTGCCGCCGCCGACCAATGCGCCATCGTTGGGCAATGCCCCTTGCCGGTAGTCACCGAAGTAGCCGATGTAGATATCGAGCAGGCCATCGCGATCGAAGTCAAAGACGGTCGCAGGCCCACCGATCAGGTTCGCGCCGCCGAGAGCGGCACGGGCGCTGACATCCTCGAATCGACCACCACCGAGCCCACGAAACACTCTGTGATCGTCGCCGGCATAGGTCACCAAGATGTCGCGCTGACCGTCGTTGTCGAGATCCGCGATGATCGGTTGCCGGGCCTCGCCGTAGGTACCGTCCGCGCGCCGAACATCGAGCCCGGCGGCGACCGTGGTGTCCGTGAAGCTCCCGGATTCGGTGGCCATGAACAGCCGATTGCCGCGTCCGCCCACCAACAGAAGATCGGTTCGACCATCCCCGTTCACGTCCTCCGCGGCCACACCACCCCCCGAGAACGTCGGCGGCGAGATGGTCACCGTTCGACGGAAGCGGCTGAGCCAGTCGGAGCTTCGGTGATGGTAGCGGAGGCCGACCGCTTCGGTGACGCGATCCATGATGGCGCCACCATCGCTCTCGGATGCAGTCGCCTCAGCGGACTGGATGGTCGTCGGTGCCGGCGCCTGAGGTGGTGCGCTGCGATGCCGCTCGGCACGGCGCAACAAGGACTCGAAGGCGGAGCGAATGTGTGGCGCCTCGAGGAATTGGGAGCGTCCATCCGTCGCAGCCGTGGTTCCGGCAAGTCGGTACAGCAAGACGCCGAACTGGGCGATTCCCTCGGCGAAAATCTCTGCCGCGAATGGATCGGGCTCGATTTCGAGCGGGTTGTTCGGGCCGTCGATCACCCGCTTGATCATCAGCCAGTGCGTGCCGAAGTCCCGGAACGAGTCCATGTCGTAGGCTTCCAGCCTGACCTGGAGGATCGGCGGTAGGCGGGGAAAGAACAGGGCGTCTTCGAACTCGTCGATCTCGTGAGGGCTGACGATCTGAACGGCAGCCAGCGCGTCGTCCGCACGAATCAGCCGTCGTCCTTGCTTCTGGGCGCGCTGCTGGGCGAGGCGCATGATCTCGGCCGCGTAGCGTCGCAGCGCCTCGCCAAACGTTCGGTGAAGGGCCTCTGCCTTGGGCGGGGGCGCCACAGCAAAGCGCGCGTAGTACCGGCGAATGTTCTGCACCAGCAGCTGGAAATCGTCCTTCGAGACCTCATTGTACGAAGCGTAGGCAGCCAGTTTGGCATCGACCAGAGGTCGGAACGTTGCCAGGTCCGAAATCGCTGGCGGCACGTCCAACTCTGCGCCAGCGACAGCGTCGGCCGCGCTCGGAGTGTCGACTCCCGAAGCTGGCCCAGCCGACGGCGGCCGAAGGCGCTGCCAAGCCTGCGTCAGGCGCTCGGCATCGACCGTCGGACGGCTGGCGCGCCTCGCTTCACGATCAGCCAGCTCGAGCGCGGCCAGGGTGTGGACGTCGATCAGCTCCTTCAGCTTTTCGATCCCGTCGTCGTTCGCCGGCTTCAGCTGCAGGCTCGGATCGAGAAACGACTCTTGCTGCAGACCGAGGATTGCCCGCAGCGCGTAGGCCACGGACGCATACTGGCGAAACTCCGTGGCGTCCAGCGCGAGCGACTCGCCATTGCTGAGCGTCACGACCCATCCACCGAGGCCATCGCTCTGATAGCGCAAGGCGGATGACACGAAGGACGCGAGCGCGTCTGGCTCGAGGACGCTGGTATCACCGGCGGCACGCGAGGCGCCGCCCCAGACTTCCGTGAGCAGCTTCTTCTGCAAGTCGATCTTCGCCAGCCGGGCGCCATCGTCGAGCGGCGTGCCGGCAACGAAGTTTTCGAGCCGGGTGGCCGTCGCCTGGCACTTCGCGTCTTGTTCGGACTCGAAGTCCTGAATGACGCCGATCACGTTGGCCGGGGCATCCGAAAACGAAGCCGTGGGCGCCGACGACACGGGCGGTGTCGACGACGAGTTTGCGCTCTGTCCCGTCGCCGGCAGCGCAGCCAGGAAGCCGAGCAGCGAACCGAGACCGAGGGCGGAGCGTGGGGAAACCAAAGAAAGCAAAGTGCACATGGCAACGTCCGAGTCGAGTCCGAGCGGCGCGCTGACTGTCACGGCAGTCGGCGCTTATCTCCAAAGCATACCGCGCTGCCGAGCACTCGAACCGTTACCGATCCCGCCCGGCCATCCACCGACCCCTGGTCTGCCCGTTGCGGGAGGCCCGAACACGAGCCTCCGCGCGCTCAGGGAGTGAGACCGAGCACGTCGAGACCCTGCTCGAAAACGATGTCGACCGGAATGCCGACCTCCGCCAGTCGGGCAATGTCGCTGCTCAGCTCCTCGCCCTCGACGCCGTAGCGGGCAACGAACGCATCGACGGCCTGGTAGTCGCCATTGCCTTGCAGCGTGAGAATGGCTTCAGAGAGCGCATCGACCGCAGCACCCATTTGCTCGGCCTCGACCCGGTAGAAGCCATCGGCGTCGCGGCTGAACGCGCCGCGCTCGGCGAAGTAGTTGAAGCGCAGAAGATTGGCCACTCCGTGCGCGCTCGACGAGCCGAACCGGATGGAGCGGAAGATGCTCGCCAAGAAGGTCGTGTAGTAGTCCATCAGATCGACGTCGCCGAGCTCGCCCCGATCGGCCAAGGTCGTGACCATGTAGAGGCCGAGAATGTCGGCCTTGCCTTCCTCGATCGCCGAAGCATGGTCCTGAAGGGCCGCCCGAACCGTGCCTGCGCCCGAGATCGTGTTCTTGATGCCCAACCCATGGGCCACTTCGTGGAACATGGTGTTGGCGAAGAAGGCATCGAAGGTTACGTGCTGACGTTGCGCGGGATCGATCAGCTCCCCGGTGATGGGCAACAGGATGGTGTCGAACTTCGCCCGCATCGCGTTCTTCATCTGGACCCGACGCGTGCCCTTCTCGAGCTGAACCTGCTCGTCGTTGGGCAGGTTGAAGGCGATGGCTTTGGCACCTGCGTTGGCCTGGCCAGCCACGTAGAGCACGTCGTACGCACCGAGATCCGAGTCCGTACCTGGGGTCTCGGCCTTGTATTGATCGTCCACCGGCAAGCCCCGCTGCAGTTCGGGAAGCATCGCGTTGTAGCGCAGCAGCCGTGCACTCCAGTCCAGATCCTTGAGCACGACATAGGCTTCGTGAGCGGCCTTGGCGCCGAGGAGTTGATCTTCGTAGGTCTCGATCGGGCCGATCACGATATCGAGCGTGTTGTCACGCATATCCATCCACGCCAGGTCGCTGGCCCGGTAGTCGTCGGTCTCGAGCGCTGTGGCGCGCGCCCGAAGGTATGCCTCGAGCCCGGGCTGCTCGGAGAGATCCGCTGCCGCGCGCAGTTTCTCGGCGGCGAGCTGATGCGCGGCGGCAAACGCTTCGTAGTACGGCACAGCCTCGAGACCACCGTCCGCAGTGCGACGGACCAGGCTGTAGAGCCCGCGTAGCTCGTCCGCGTTCTTGGCGTCGAGAATCTCTTCCTTGGTCACGTCTGCAGGATAGAAACCGGCACCCAATGGCTTGGCGCCGACCCCAGGAAGAAAGGGCGCATCACTTTCGAGGCGGTCCCAGGGACCGTAGTTGACTTCGGCGTAGCGACGGGTGTCGGCATTGTCGATGCCGGTGAGCA
>CALFAM010000119.1 GCA_937948815.1 uncultured bacterium | reverse complement strand
ATGAACGGCCTGCTCGCAACCTTTGCGCGCGAAATGCGGGCGTACTTCTTCTCGCCGTTCGCCTACGTGGTGCTGTTCTTTGTGATGCTGATCAACGGCTTCACGTTCAGCCTGATCATCGGCTTTCTTTCGGACCCGCGGGCAGGCGGTGAGACCCAGTCGCTGTTTCAGCTCTTCTTTGGCGGTACCTTTCTCGCCTGGTTGATGATTTGGGTTACACCCCCCCTGCTGACCATGCGTTTGCTGGCCGAGGAAAGACGCAGTGGCTCGATCGAATCACTGATGACCGCACCGGTCAGCGAGACCGACGTGGTGGTCAGCAAGTACCTCGCGTCGCTGGTGTTCTACGTCGTTCTCTGGTTGCCGACACTGGCCTATGTGCTGATGGTCGCGCGCTCCAGCGATGTCGACTGGGGTCCGATCTGGAGCGCGTTCTTGGCGATCACCTTGGTCGGTGGGCTGTTCCTCGCGGTCGGCGTATTCTGCTCTGCCGCCACCAAGAACCAGATCGTCGCCGCAGTATCCTCCTTTGCCGTCGTGCTCTTGCTCACGGCCCTATCCTTTGTCGATGGGCTGGTGACCGATCCGCGGCTCAAGAACGTCTTCGCACACATGAACCTCTTCGACGCGATCGACGAAGCCGCCAAGGGCATCGTCGACACCCGACGGCTGATCTACCCGCTGTCGCTGATCGTCTTCTTCTTGTTTCTCGCCAGCCGTACCCTCGCAGTCAAGAAGTGGCGCTAGGCGCCTTGCCCCAGATCATGAACGAAAACGCTCAGGACCTGTCCCCCCAAGACGTGGCCCCCCACCAAGCACCTCCGGACCAAGCACCTCGGGACCAAGCGTCGCGAGACAAGGGTTCCTCCGCCCCAACGCCGTCGCCCGTGGGGCGGCCAAGACGTGCGCTGGTGGAAGGCTCGACGCTCGGCCTCGGCGTGGTGCTCGCGACGATCCTGGTTGCCATGGTCAACTACCTCGCGTCACGCCACTACGCGCGATTCGATTGGACCAGCAGCAAGGTCTTCACCCTCTCGGAAAAAAGTCAGGCCGTGCTCGACCGCGTCGACCGCGACATCGACGCAATTCTGTTCCTGGTCCCCAACTCGCCAGTCGACAGCCAGGTCTTCGATCAGGTCTCCGAGTTGCTCGACCGATACGAGGCAGCCAACCCACGCATTCGCAAGCGTGTGATCGACCCGGCACGCGACCGCCTGGAGGTAACCCGTCTGATCGAGGACTTCGACATCGAGCGCGCCCACGCCGTGGTGATCGCTGCCGGCGATGATCGTCGTGTGCTCGACGGCTTCGACTTCGTCGAGTACGACTACAGCGGCGCCTCCCTCGGTCAGCCCCCGTCGGTCAAAGCGTTCAGGGGCGAGCAGCTCATCACCAGCGCCATCCTCGAGCTCATCGAGGACGAGAAACCCAAGGTGGTGTTCACCAGTGGGCATGGCGAGGCCTCGATCGAGGCCACAAGCGAAGGCAGTGATCCGCGCGCCCTCGCCGCCGCCGCCGATCTGCTCGGCCGCGACAACTTCGCCCTCGAGACCTGGTCGTCCCTGGGGCAGGCCACCGTCCCGGCCGACTCCGATCTGGTCGTCGTGGCGGGGCCCACCGATCCATTCCTCCCTCCCGAGGTCGAGACCCTCTCGTCCTACCTCGATGAAGGTGGCCGGCTGCTGCTGCTGCTCGACCCCATGCTCCAACCAGATGGCGCGCTGGCGCCGACAGGCCTCGAGTCCTTGCTCGCCTCCCGCGGATTGATCATGGGACCGGACCTGGTGATCGACCCGGCTCAGCAGCTGCCGGTCTATGGGCCCGAGACCATCTTCACGGCGTCATATGGCAGCCACCCGATCATCGAGCCTCTGGTCGGGCGACCGGTCATTCTGAGCGTTGCACGTTCCGTGCGACGCTCGTCGTCCGTGCCCGCGGGTACCGAAGTGAGCGAGCTGATTCTCACCTCGCCCCAGGCCTGGGCCGAGACGGATCTCTCGACCCTTCCTGACGTAGCCCGAGACGAAGACGAGGCCGCCGGTTCGCTGGCGCTGGGCGCCGCGATCGCCTGGCCCGATCGCGCCCTGCCGGCTGATGACGTGGCTGATGGCCTGCCCGCTCCGAACGGAGACGAACGGCAGACCCGGATCGTGGTTCTCGGCGACAGCGATTTCGCCACCGATGAGCAGCTCTACCAGGGCGCCAACAGCGAGCTCTTGCTGGGCTCGTTCAACTGGCTGATCGAACGTGAAGCCTTGGTCGCCATTGCAGCGCGTGAGCCACAGCAAATGAAGCTCCTGCTCTCTGCGTCCGAGGTACGAACGCTCTACCTGCTCGTGTTGGTCGTCTTGCCCGGTGCTGCGATCGTCGCAGGCATCTTCGTGCACGTTCGGCGACGGAGATAGGCGTCGGTGCGCGGCAAGAGTGTGCTGATTCTCGCCGGACTGGTCTTGGCCCTGGGAAGCTACGTCCTTTTCGTCGAGCGAACGCTGACGTCGACCGACGAACGCCGGACAGCCGCCACCCGCATCGTCGATTTCGCGTCCGATTCGGTTCGGGAGGTGCGGATCGATCGAGGCGGCGAGGTCGTCCACCTGAAGCGTGCCGAGCCGGCCGACACCGATGAACCCTCGTGGCGGCTGGTCGAACCCTTCGGTGGCAAGGCCAATCGTGAGCAGGTCAAGGCACTCCTCGAAACGATCGTCGCGCTCGAGCGTCAGCGCACGATCGAAGGTCTGAGCCGGGCAGACGCTGGGCTGACGCCGCCCCGGGCCACGGTGACGATGGTCGGTGAGACCGGCCAGGGTGCGGACCGTTTCGAGACCATCCTCGAGATCGGTCCGGACGTGCCGGCCACCGACAGCATGCTGCTGGCCATCGGTGGTCGCGAGGCAGTGGATCAGGTCGACACGACCCTGTGGTCGGCCGTGAGTCGGGCACCCGGAGACTGGCGCGATGCCACCGTGCTCACGATCGATCGTGACCGCGTGCACGGTGCGCGAATCATCGGCCCTCACGGCACCCTCGCCCTCACCATGCGCGAGAACGAGCTGTGGGTCGCGTCGCCGTACGAGGATCGCGCCAATCCGACGCTGGGCGGCAAGCTGCTCGGCGCGATCGCCCAGGTCCGTGCCGAGCGCTTCGTCGACCAACCCTGGGACACGGCCTCGGCCGATGCGGCGTCGAGCTCGATCGAAATCGACCTCGAGGGTCAGCCCACGCCGACGATCATCCGCTTCGGATCGCCACGGCCAGAGGATCCCGAAACCGTGCTGGCACGCATCGGCAACGAAACGCTGGTGCTGCGCAGCCCGCTGACGGAGCTCGTGGGCATCGAGCCAGCCGGTTGGCGGGATCCGCGTTGGGCAACGTTGCAGGTCTTCGGTATCCACAAGGCGATCGTCACCGACGACCGGGGGACGACCGTCCTTGCGCGCCAGGATGCCGAGTGGACCCGCGACGGTAAACCTGTGGATTACGCGCTGGCCAGTGAGCTTCTCTATGCCGTCACCGACCTCGAGAGCACCACGATTGCCGACCGTAGCGCGCTGCGCGTTGCCGGCAGCGATGGAACGCCGGCGGGCGCATCGGGATCGGCACTGCTCACCATCCGCCTCGAGAGTGAGCCCCGTGACGGCATGCCCTCGCACGAGAATCTCAGCCTCTTCCCTTTGTCCGACGGCAGACTGATGGCCCGCACCAACCGCAGAGATGCTGTTTTGCTCTTCGAGGAAGCTGCGGTCCAGACCCTTCGAGAACGGCTTGCCGCCCTCCGAGCCGCGCCGCTCGTCACCGAAGCGTCCGATCGCGAAGAGGCCGCGATATCCTCGGTGCCCGGGGCCGATCCGAGAAGCAACTCGGCGCCGTAACCTCTCGAGGGAAAAACGCTAGAATCACGCCATGAGCACGACCACGACGACCGAGAGCAGAGACATGACCGCAGAAACCACGCGCGAGAACAGTGCCGCTTTGATCCGATGGTTGGCCTTGGTCGCCTGCGCGGGTGTCGCTATCGCGGTGCTGATGGGATTCGTGGCGCGGTCGATTCGAGTCGATTCCCCGGTCGGCGAAGGCACCAGCCTGGTCGGCGGTGACGCTGCCGACTTCCGACTGCCAGTTCTCGGCGGCGGCGAGTCCGGACCGGCCGACTTCAGCGGCAAGGTCGTGATCATCGACTTCTGGGCGAGCTGGTGTGGGCCCTGCCGCCTGCAAGCCGCCTTTCTCGAAGAAATGCACGAGGAGTACGACGCCTCCCAGGTGCAGTTCCTGGCGATCAACGTTGGTGAGGACGAGAAGACGGTCCAAGCCTATGTCGACGCCACGCCCTTCCCCTATCCGGTGCTGATGGACCAGCAGAACGTGCTGTCCAACCGCTACGAGATCTACGGCTTGCCAACGGTCATGGTGGTCGACAAGAACGGCACGATCGCCTACCGCCACAGTGGCGTCCTCGACAAAGAGACCCTGGCCAAGAAGGTCGCCCAGGCTGGCGTTCCCGTCCCGACCGACAAAGAAGCCTGAAACCGGCCGCGAGCGGACCTGGGCATCCGAGCCGGTCCGTCTTCGGAGGAGCCCCTGCCTCGAGCCCGGGGCTGGCGGCGCGAAGCGATGTGCGCCGCGGGTAACGGTCAGCGCTTGACCAGCGGCCCGCTCTCGACCTTTACCAGCGCGTGGGCGCGTTCAGCCGTGGCCTTGCGCTCGTTGAGCTCGGCACGAACCTGATCAAAGACATCGTCGAGCTCCTGGCGCATCTGCTTCATCTGCTCGCGCATGTTGAGGACGACCTCGACGCCCGCCAGGTTGACGCCCATCTCACGGGTCAGAGAGAGAATGATCTCGAGGCGACGAATCGTCTCTTCGTCATAGAGGCGGGTATTGCCACTCGAACGAGGCGGCTTGATCAGCCCTTCACGCTCGTAGAGGCGAAGCGTTTGCGGATGGATCTCGAAGCGTTCGGCAACCGCGCTGATCATCACGTAGTTCTTGGGCTTTGCGCGATTGGCCATGCCTTCCTCCTCGCATTGCGTGGCAACGCCTTCCCGCTCGCGGCGGTGCTTCTAAAGCTGAACCGCCCCGGAAGCCATCTAGGCCCCGGGGCGAATTCGTCGACAGATCGTACCTTACCGCCGCTGCGTCCACCGATTCCAGCGTCCGGAGGCAATCCAGGCATTGGGTGGTGGCCGCGGCGGCAGCCCCGGAGAGCAATTCCGGGAGATCAGTTGTCGCTGTCGACCACCTCGGCGTCGATCACATCGTCGTCGCTACCCGCGGCGGCTCCGGCGGCACCCGCGCCCGCAGCGCCGGCTGCTGCTCCAGCAGCGCCATCACCCTCGGTCTGGTACATCGCCTGGGCCAGCTTGTGTGAAGCCTGGGTCAGTGTCTCGGTTGCGGACTTCATGGCCTCGCCATCATCCGACTCGAGGGCCTTCTTCGCCTCCTCGAGCGCCGTATTGACCTCGCCCACGATCTCGGCGTCGACCTTCTCCTTGTTCTCCTCGAGGGTCTTCTCCGTGGCGTAGATCATGCTGTCGAGCTGGTTCCGGGTCTCGACCCGCTCACGCCGCTCCTTGTCCTCGGAAGCGTGGGAGTCGGCGTCCTCCACCATGCGGTTGATCTCAGCATCGTCGAGACCGCTCGAAGACGTGATGGTGATCTTCTGCTCCTTGCCGGTGCCCTTGTCCTTCGCCGACACATTGACGATGCCGTTGGCGTCGATATCGAACGTCACTTCGATTTGCGGTACGCCGCGTGGTGCCGCCGGAATGCCGACCAGGTGGAACTTGCCCAAGGTCTTGTTGTCCTTGGCCATTTCGCGCTCGCCCTGGAGCACGTGCACCTCGACCGACGTCTGCGAATCCGCGGCCGTCGAGAAGACCTCGCTCTTCTTGGTCGGAATCGTCGTATTGCGCTCGATCTGCTTGTGGAACACCCCGCCGAGGGTCTCGATACCCAGCGACAGGGGCGTGACGTCGAGCAGCACGACGTCCTTGACGTCACCGCGCAGCACGCCACCCTGGATGGCGGCACCGATGGCGACCACCTCGTCCGGATTGACGCCGCGATGCGGCTCCTTGCCGAAGAACTCCTCGACCCGCCGCTGGATGAGCGGCATCCGAATCATGCCACCGACCAGCACGACCTCGTCGATCGCCGACGCCTTGACGCCAGCATCGTCCAGCGCTTGCTGACAAGGCTTGAACGAGCGCTCGATCAGCACCTCGATCAGCTGCTCCAGCTTGCTGCGGTTGAGCTTGATGTTGAGGTGCTTGGGGCCCGAGGCATCCGCCGTGATGAACGGCAGGTTGATCTCGGTCTCCTGGGCGCTCGAAAGCTCGATCTTGGCCTTCTCCGCAGCCTCTTTCAGACGCTGGACCGCCATCGGATCCTGGGCCAGGTCGATCCCCTGGTCCTTCTTGAACTCGGTGAGCAGCCAATCGATGATCCGCTGATCGACGTTGTCACCACCCAGGTGGGTATCACCGTTGGTCGACTTCACCTCGACCACGCCATCGCCGACCTCGAGGATCGAAATGTCGAAGGTACCGCCGCCGAAGTCGTAGACCGCGATCAGCTTGTCGCCCTTCTTGTCGAGACCGTAGGCCAAGGCCGCGGCCGTCGGCTCGTTGACCAGGCGGCGAACGTTGAGGCCGGCGATCTTGCCAGCGTCCTTGGTCGCCTGACGCTGTGCATCGTTGAAGTAGGCCGGGACGGTGATCACCGCCTCCTCGACCTTCTCACCGAGGTGATCTTCTGCCGCCTGCTTGAGCTTCTGCAGCACCATGGCCGAGATCTCGGGCGGCGCGTAGCGCTTGTCGGACACCGCGACGCGGACGTCACCGTTCTCGGCCTTCTCGACCGTGTACGGCACCATCTTCATCTCTTCGTTGACTTCCTCGAAGCGCCGGCCCATGAACCGCTTGATGGAATAGACCGTGTTCTCCGGATTGGTCACCGACTGCCGCTTCGCGACCTGGCCGACCAACCGCTCGCCGTTCTTGGCGAATCCGACTACCGAAGGCGTGGTCCGTGCGCCCTCGGCGTTCGGAATTACCTTGCCCTCGGCCCCTTCCATGACCGCGACGACACTATTCGTCGTTCCGAGATCGATACCGATGATTTTGCTCATGCCGTTGCTCCTCGAGATCCACTGCGTGTCCCCGGGCTCGCCCTTCGGCTCTGCTCCGGTCATCGCAGATTACGTTCGTTGGTGGCTTTCGGGCTGCGTCGACGCGAACCACGGTCGAATCAGACCAAGGGTGCGGACTTTCCCGGGCGCCTCGTGCACTGTACAGACCTTAGTCGCACAGTGTCAACCTTGCCAGCTCAATATATGACAATAACCGACGCAGATTTATTCCCGGCGAACCGCCATCACCTGCCGGAAAGAGGGCGCCATGCGCCCGACACGAACACAGAGAGAAGGTTCTGAGCGCGTCAGTCGATCAGGAAGAGTGGGGCCGTTCGCTCTTCGTCGGCGATCAGAATGTCGCCGAGCAAGAAGTCGTCCGGGGCGATGCGGACGGTACGCACGCCCTCGGCTTCGCGTCCGCGGACGCCAATTTCACAGACATCGTCACTACTCCGCTCATAGGAAACCGGAAGGCCCGTGGGGTCACGCAAGTCGCCAGCCGAGAGAAGATCGACGTCGACCAAGGACACGAGGCTGTCGGGGAAACGCTTCTCCATCAGGAAGAACATCCGGGCAGCCCGCTGCACGGCGTCGAGACGGGAACGCCGGAGTTGGTTCTCGAGACCGTTGCGTTGACCGTCTTGCCAGGTAAACGGCACGAACATCGTGGCCGGACGCCGCACCGCAACCAAGACGAGGGCCACAACGGCCAGAACGGCCATCGCCCGTGCTACCCACGGCAACACGGTCCGCGGATCCAGCGCAAGCCTCAGCCGTCCATCCGTCGCCGCGCCCCCATCGGGGTCGGGCGGAACGAAGATCTCGGTGACGCCAACCTGGTGCGACCGCACGCCAGGCGCCGGCAGCGGCTCGATCAAGTCGAGCCCGATCAGCCGATGAAGCGCGGCCTGCAATCGGCGCGGTCGCAGCGCCGGCATCACCTCCGCCGCCTGGCGCTCGCCGTCGGTCTGCTGCCAGAGCGTGTACTCCTCGAGGGTCAGCCAAATCGCCGTTTCATCGCCCTCCGGCTCGTCCTGCCCGATCAAGCAGACCGGGCGCAGGCCGGTGTGCCGGCTGAAGATGTCCGACACCTGCGGTACGTCGCCGCCGGTCGTATGCTCGATCGCGGCGATCAAGAGCTCCTCGACCTGGATCGGCTCCATGCCCTCTTCGTAGGAAACTTCGTCACCGCCGTAGAACTTGAAGTCGCCGCTACGCCACGCCAGGATCCCGTAGAGCTGGTCGCAGGTCTGATGGCGGAGGCTCTCGAGGAGCTGGCTGCGGCTGATCAAGCCGCGAGCGACCAACAAGTCCGCCAAGGTACCGTCGCGCCCACCTTGATGCTCGTTGGCGAGCGCTTCGAACGCGCCAGCATCGACCAGGCCGCGGGCGACCAGCACCTTGCCGAGCCCCTCCTCGACCGTCTGATTGAGCGCGTCGGCCGCGACGATTGCGCCGGAGAGAAACGACACCGCCACGATGTCGCTCTCGCCTTGGACGGTCAGAATGCCGGTCTCGCTCTTGTCGGCCAGCGATTGGACGATCAGCGGCAGCGGAATGGTCCGCAGATCGCCCTCGTGAGGAATCACGATGCGGCCAGCGTCTTCGTGGGTATTGGAGGGGCCGGTCATCGTCGCCCCCCAGCGGTGAATTCGTGGCCGACCCGAACCATGATCAGCGCCATCAAACCGAGCAAGGCGACGACAAGCAGGGGCCAGGTCGCCAGCTCTCCATCGATCGGCAACTGATAGCGCAGGCGGGAGAGCAGGGGCAACGCGACCAACGCAACGACCAGCAGCGCCAGACCGAACCCGCGTCCACCGTGCCCTTCCTCGGCCGAATGCCAGCCAGGGATCAGCGCTCGCAGCAAGCGCGCCCACACACTGTTGGAGCGACGACTCAGCCGGATCCGGGTGGTATACCCGAAACGCCGACGGAGAACATGAAGGGCCACGGCAGCGAGCAGGAGCGCGCTGGTCACAGAGAGGGTCAGCTCGCGCCGCAGCCACTCGAGGCCGGTCGGCATGGCGTCGACACGTCCGCGAGCGACCAGCTCCCGTCGAATCTCGCCATAGCGTCGGGCCGACCCCTCCACCGGAATCGCCAGGTCGTTGTCACCACCTTCGAGCCAGGCATCGACACGGGCGCGATCGATCTTCTGTGCCTGGGCGAGGGCTTCGTGCGATTCGCCGAAGTCATAGCTGCTGGAGAACGCCTGACTGAGGTTGAAGAACGGCTCGACCAACCCCGGCTCGACTTCGCCAGCCCGTTCCAGGTAGCCCTTGGCACTCCGAAAGTCCTGTTTGCGAATGTGGTAGACGCCGAGATTGTTGAGCGCGGCGCCGTTCGCGGGCTCGAGCTCTGCCAAGGCACCATAGCGCAGGCGCGCGAGCTCCCACTGGCCCAGGCGTCGATGCAGATCCGCGGTCACCTCGATCACCGCTGGGTGGTTGGGCATCAACCCCCGCAGCACTTCGAGATCGGAGAACAAGCTGCTGTACAAGCGGCCGTTCTCGAGCGCCGCCAACAGGCGAGTCGGCGGTGAGGTGGCGATGTCCATCGCCCGTTGCTGCTGGCGCACGATCAGGGGCACCACCCCGATGGCAATGAGCAGAAGGGTCAGCACCACGCGCTCGCTGATCGAGGCATAGCCGAAGAGCAGCACGGCCCAGAACAGCAGCATCCAGAGCAAGCCGTGGGGCAACAGAAGAGGCCAGGTCAGGACACCGAATGCGAGCAGCAGCGCCGCGGGCAAGGGCCAGCTGGACAACGGCCGTCGCAGGTCCTCGAGCACATCCGCACCCTTGACCGCCATCTGCGTGGCGACGAACAAGGCCCCTGCCGCCATCAACACGAAGAGCAGCCAGATGACGCCGTTGTTCAGCAATGCGGTGCGCGCCGACGCGAGCCGCAACAGGCGACCATAGGCCGCCACGGTCGAAATCAACGAGCGCAGGTAGTCTCCCTCGCGCCAGTAGATGGCGGCCGCTGCGAAGTCGACCTCGGGCCGAGTTTCATCGAGTGCCCGCGCGTCTTCGAGCGCCCAGTCGGCGCGCGTGAAGTTGCCTGCTTCGGCCGATCGCCGCGCGTAGGCCGCGGCTGCCGACGCCAGCTCGGGGAGGCGGTACATCCCGAGGTCGGCGAGCAGGGTCTGGAGAGACGTGCGCGCGGCCTCGGCGCCGTCGCGGTCATTCTGGAAATAGGCCCGCTGCCAGGCTTCCCAGTCCTCTTGCACGCGCTGAAGGGTCTGGCGAACCGGCGTGGTGAGCACCATCTCAGACGAGCTGGTCTGGGCTTCGACGCTCGCTTCGGTCCCAAGCCCTGAAACCACCACGACCAGCAGAAGAACACGCAGCACGGACGCGCCGCGCCGTGACATCGAGTGTTTCAGCAGCCTCGAGAAGGTCCACCATGGGGCCGTGGTTGGTTGTCGCACGCTCGCCTTGCTCATCGCCTATCAGCCGTCTTCCGAACCGTCGTCGCCCAGCGAACGAACGACGACGCCCGCTCGCGGGCAACGGCATCGGGCTGCGGTATTGTAGCTTGCCCGCCGCCGCTACGCGGTGGTCACCACCGTCGAAAGCACCATGAGCCAGCAAGCTGCCCCGTCCGCCGCCGACCCGACCGAACCTGACCTCGGCCGTTTGCGCGACCTGGTTCGCCGCCTTCGCGCCCCAGACGGCTGTCCCTGGGACCGCAAACAGCGTCTCGAGGACCTGCGGGCCTACCTCTTGGAAGAAGCCCACGAAGCGGCCGATGGCCTCGATCGTGCGGTGGCCGGCGAAGGTTGGGGAGCGCTGCGCGAGGAGCTCGGAGACCTCCTCTTCCAGGTGGTCTTCATCAGCGAGCTCGCGAATGAACAGCAACGGTTCACCCTGGCGGAGGTGATCGACGGCATTCATTCCAAGATGGTCGATCGACATCCCCATGTCTTTGGCGGCGCCGAGAGTCTCGACGACGCGGAAGAGGTGCTCCGGAGCTGGGAGAGTCGCAAGGTGACGAAAGCGGCCGAGACCGACCGGGACCGCTCCTTGCTCGCCGGGGTTCCGCGTTCGGCGCCCGCGTTGGTCGGCGGCCTTCGCCTGACCCAAAAGGCTGCCGGCGTCGGCTTCGACTGGCCCGAAATCAGCGGCGCGCTGGCCAAGACCCACGAGGAGCTCGCCGAGCTCGAAGAAGTGCTCGAGCTGTCCCAAGACGACGCGGGAACAGACGCCCACGCCACGGCGTTTCGGCAGGCGCGTGTCCAGGAAGAGATGGGCGATCTACTCTTCGCGATCACCAATGTCGCCCGCAAGGCCGGGGTCGACCCAGAAGCCGCACTCGCTGCCGCCAACAACAAGTTCAGACGACGCTTTGCCGGGGTCGAACGCGATCTCCGGAACCAGGATCGCTCCGTCGTCGAGGCCAGCCTCGAGGAGATGGACGAAGCCTGGGAACGCGTCAAACAGGCCGAGGCGCCCGACGCTGCCGCTTCGCCTGCCGCAAGGCGTCGGTGATCTCGTCGAACGCGCGGTGCGCGGTGCGCCGTTCGGCGGCATCGAGGGTGCGTTCACCGAAGCTTTCCTGCAGATAGAGATTCACGAGCGTCTGTGCAGCTCCTGCTGCCGCGGGTGCCTGTTCCGTCACCAGCCGGAGGAAAGAGCGCGGCGCCATAGCATCGGTCACGGGTTGGCCAGCTTGCCGCAGGCGATCGCGCAGCCGGCGGTAGATCCGTCGTGCCGACACCGGCACCTGGCGGCGACGCACCCAGACCACCGCGACGACCGCCAGCACGGATGCGAGCAGCGGTAACAGAAGCAGCCACAGCACGGGCCGGGAGCGTGTCGTCGGCTGGCTGGCGGGTGCGACCTCGGGTGCGGCGTCTTCGAGACCGGGCGCCACGAGTGCCGGTTCGTCATCGCCGAGCAAGCTGGCCAGCGCTTGCCATAGCCCGCCCAAGACCTCCCGCACCCGCTCGAAGATGCCTGCCTGGTCGGCTGAGCCATACGACAGAACGTAGCGATCCCAGCGGAAGATCACCGCGTCATAGAACTGGGCAGCCGCCAGGCGCAGGCTCCACGGCGACGCACTCGGCCGCCCCTCCGGCGGTGTCGGATCATAGGCCTGCCAGCCGCGCTGGTCCGAGTAGGCTTCGACCCAGGTGTGCGCGTTGTCTTGGCGCACCACGTCATAGCCTTCGAGGGTGTTGTGCTCGACACCGAGGAAGCCACCGACCAGGCGTGCGGGGATGCCTTGGGCGCGCAGCATGATCACCATCGACGAGGCGAAGAGCTCACAATGCCCGCGCTTCTCGTCGAAGAGAAAGCGCTCCAGGGGCTGGGTCCCCGTTCGGTTGACCAGCTCGAGGGAGTAGGCATGGTTCTCGAGCAGGTAGCGCTCGAGTCGATCGATTCGATCTTCTTCGTCGCCGTCGCCCATGACCTGCGCCGCCAGCTCGCGGATGCGATCGGTCACGCCCTCGACGTCTAACGCCGAGCCCAACGCTTGCTCACTGGTCCCGGCCTGAATGATCGGCCGGTCGCCGAGCTCGACCTGAAAACGAAGCGCCTCGCGAGGCCGCCTGGCCAGGGAAAACGCGCCGCCGCCGTCGCGTGCGATGGTCTGAAACGGCAATCCCTCGAGCGCCGTGGCCGTCAACGGCAGCGGCAGGCTGGCGCTGCCCAGCGGCTGCAGGAAGACTTCGACACCGTTCGTCGGCGTGACCTCCCGCCGCAGCAAGCGAAAGCGGCCACTACGCGAGATCACCCGACCTCCGTCATCGAGACCCGTGCGGTGCCATGCCTTGTCGCGGTAGCGGCTGTAGGTCGCGGCCTTGAGGCGCAGGTCGTCCGGCGCCCGCCCGCGGTCGAACGACAGCCGCATGACCACGGTCCGATTGCCGCGAATCGCGCTGGTCTGGGAGAGATCGACCTCGTCCGAGAAACCCGCGATCCGCTGCGCTCCGAGGGTTCCCTCGCCGAAGATGAAGGGGTCGCCGAAGCGCGGCAGCATCGCGAAGACCGGCACCGCCACCAGCACCACCATGACGACGCCCATCGCCAACGGTCGGCGCAACGACAACGCGGCGGACGGCGCCTGACGATCGAGCCCCAGGCCGGCAACCACGTAGAGGTGGGCCAGACGAGCCAGCACGTACGTCGCCAGGCTCACGAAGACGATCAAGAACAGGGCGATCCCGATATGCGAGCTGCTCGCCATGGACGCGGCGAACACGAAGAACACCGCGACGAGGATGTGCCACTTCTCCCGCTCGTGGCGCAAGGAGAAGAGCTTGACCACGAGCAGGAAGAGAATCAGGTGCAGCAGCGGATCGAGGACCTCGCCGATCGCGAGAGCCCGTGACATCTCGACGATCAACACCGGCACGTACAGCAGCCCGAGCACGTTGAGACTGCGATTCGACAACCAGCGCTCCTCGCCGCGCTCGACGCGCTGCAAGAAGTAGGCGATGGCCAATACGTAGACGAGTAGAAACCACCACTCCAGGGCATCGTTGAGGGGAAGGGGAAGGGGGGCGATGAGCGCCAGCAGGCCCAACAACCGCCGCTTTTCGCGAGCGTTCGTCATGCCAGGCCTCCGACAGCCTTCGCCTGGGGCACGTCCACCCGCTCCCTCACCGCCGTTTCCGCCGACTCCATCGCGAGGCGGAGCTGACGAACCCCTGCTGTGCTCGGCAGCAGCGTCACCCGCGACTCGGCCGCGGGCTCGATCAAGGCCAGGCGCTCGAGGATCTTCCGGCGCTGCTGCCGGCCGGTGCCGAACGGAACGATGCTTTCGCGGGTCACGAGCTCGACCTCCCAACCGCGATCCAAGGCATCGACCGCCGCGGTCGCTCCCTCGCTCACCAGACGCTCGAAGCGAACGCGCTCACTCTCGGCTTCGAGAGGACCTGCGGCGTTGTCGAAGATGATGGCCAGCCGCTGGTTCTCCTCGGACGCCGACTCCTTGAACACAAAGTCACCCGTGCGCGCGGTCTGCTTCCAGTGAATGGCGCGCGGATCGTCGCCCGAACGAAACGGCCGAAGCCCTGCCAGCTCGTGGCCCCAGCCGCGGCGTGCGCTGATCTCACTGCCGGCACCGCCCCGGCGCATCGGCAGGCTCGCCGCGCCCGAAAAGATCTCCGGGTACACCAAGACTTCGACCGGTGCCGGGTGGCGCATGATCTTGTGAAAAAAGCCGACCGGAAACAGGCTCGACACTTCGAGGGTCGCCTGGCGCCACCAGCCGCGCTGACGCACGAGGATTTCGACATCGCCCGCGATCTGCGCGCGCGCACGCAAGGTGCCGATCAAGAGCGGTGCTGCCCGGCCCCGTGAGCGCCGTGCACGGCGACGCTCGCCACGCTCCAGCACCACCAACAGGAGGTGCCGGGAAAACCAGCGGCTGCCGTTTCGCACCGTAATGCCGAAGCGCGCTGGCCGGTTGGCGAACATCTCGGCGGGTGATCGCAGGCTCAGCACGAGGCCCCGAACATTGAAGGCGCAGAGCACCTGCGCGACGACGAACATGCCCGCCATTACGGCCAGCACCAGGTAGAGGCCGTTGTTTCCCGTGTTGGTGGCGGCCACCAAGAGCACCAAGCCGAAGATCATGAAGCCGAAGCCGACCTTGGTGATTCGAATGCCGCCTGAGGTCACCCGCCGGCTCATGGCCATCCGCTAGCAATCCGTGGCGGGAGGCCGCTACTGGCAAAGGCAGCGCGTTTCCGAGACGACTCGGGGCGGAAACGCGCCGGTGATGGGGGCAGAAGGTTGCGCGCGTAGCGCAGCGAGGGTTTTGCCACGGGCCACTCAGATCGTCGAATAGGCAATAGGCGACTAGAGGGGCACGGGGGTCGTGGCCAAGACCTGGCGAATGGCCGCGCGGGCCTCTTCGGGATCACCGCTGCCGCGACGCAGCACCACGCGGTGGGCAAAGATCGAGACGGCGAGCTGCTGTACGTCGTCCGGAACCACGAAGTCCCGGCCGTCGCAAAGCGCCAACGCTTGGGCCGCCCGATAGAGACTCTGGGTGCCGCGCGTCGACACCGGGAGCGAGAAGTTGCCGCCCGTACGCGTCGCCTCTGCCAGGCTGAGCATGTAGTCCACCAACTTCTCGGCGACCTTCACTTGCTTGACGGTTTGCTGCAGGGCCTGCAAGCCATCGGCATCGAGCACCGCAGGAAGATCCTCGAGGGTCTGCTCGACACCACCCATGAGCAGAAGTTGCTTCTCGTCTTCGCGCGGCGGATAGCCGATGGCCAGGGTCATCAAGAAGCGATCGAGCTGCGACTCGGGGAGCGGGAACGTGCCCTGGTGCTCGAGGGGATTCTGGGTCGCCAGCACGAGAAAGGGCCGAGGCAGCGCATAGCGCGTGCGCTCGACCGAGACCTTGCCTTCGCTCATGGCCTCGAGCAAGGCCGACTGCGTCTTCGGCGTCGCCCGGTTGATCTCGTCAGCCAGGACGATGTTCGAGAACAGCGGCCCCGGCATGAACTCGAAGCCTTGCTCCTTCTGATTGAAGACCGAGACGCCGATGATGTCCGAAGGCAAAAGATCGCTCGTGAACTGAACCCGGTGGAAGGCAAGGCCGACTGCCCGTGCCAACGCCTGGGCAAGGGTGGTCTTGCCAACACCCGGTACGTCCTCGATCAGCACATGGCCCTCGGCCAGCAGCGCCACGATCGCCAACCGGATGACCTCGGGCTTGCCGCGCACCACCGACGCGACCGTGGCTTCGAGACGCTCGATGCTCGCTTTGGAATCCGGCGCCGGCACGGATGTCGCGGCAGCGCCGGTTGCAACACGGGGGGCAATACTCGTCATAGAACCAAGGTTACGGGCAAACGGCCTTGAACGTTCATCTTCGTGAAGCGAATGTTCAATCCGTGTCCTCAACCGGCGCCAGCCGCAGCCTCCTGGAACTCACGGTAGGCCGAGCGCTCGGCGTCCGAGACGACCTGCCGCACGTCGATGCTGAAGGCGTCACCGTCCGCGAGATCCCATCCGTCCAGCTCGATCGCCACCTGGTTGGTGGAACCGCGCGCGAGATTCGCGACTTCGATGTAGTGCTGCCGTACCGCCTTCTCGGCGCCGCTGGGATCCGCGTGGGTAATGTCGACGGTCAGCCCAGGCAAGGGGTCACTGCCAGAAAAGAGGACCAAGAGATCGAAGAGCACCGTGATCGTGCGGGGATCCGCCTCTTCTACGGCCTCCACCTCCATCGGGTCTGCGCCCTCTTGGTCGGCATCGAGAGGATCGCCTTCCGCTTCATCGGCCGGGGCTTCTGGGTCGGGCGTTTCCACGACCGGGGGCGGCTCCGGAGGCCGAGCGATCCAACCGGAGAGCTGGACTTCGTAGTCGGCGCGCGCGGCTGCCACGGCCGCAATCGGATCGGCCGGTGTGCAGGCACCGAGCAGAAGCGCGATCGCCGCCACCAGGATGAGCGCCCGCGGCGTCGAGGCCAGGGTCGATACGCGGACGAGCGGCAGCAGACGACGGGTAGATCCAGGCACGGTGATACCTCCTACGGGCACAATTCACCTCGCGAGGCCTCGGGTCTCTCGCGAAGATTACGAATTCTCGCGGGGAGACTGCTTCTCATGAAGCAACGACTTCTCACGAAGCACTGGGAAGCCCGAGTGCGCTCGGGCCGGGGTCGATCAGGAACCGAGATTATAGCGAAGGATCGCCCATACCGCGGAAACGCCATCGCGCCAGCCGATTTTCTTGCCTTCGGCATAGGTTCGGCCGTGATAGGAGATTGGAACCTCGTAGATCCTCGCCTTGACCTTGGCCACTTTGGCCGTGAGCTCGGGCTCGATGCCGAAGCGGTTGCTGCGCAACGCCAGCCCCCGCAAGAGATCGCCCCGAAACACCTTGTAGCAGGTCTCCATGTCCGACAGGTTGAGATCGGTGAACATGTTGGAGAGCATGGTCAGCACCGTATTGCCAACGTAGTGCCAGAAGAAGAGGACACGACGCGGCCCGCCGAGAAAGCGAGATCCGTAGACCACGTCAGCCTTGTCGTCGAGGATCGGCTGGAGCAAGCCGGGGTACTCGCACGGGTCGTATTCCAGGTCGGCGTCCTGGATCAGCACGATCTCGCCGGTGGTGGCGGCAAAGGCGGTTCGCAGAGCTGCCCCCTTGCCACGATTGCGCTCGTGCTCGATGAGCCGGAACGGCACCGTCGCCTCGTTGGCCAACCGATGGAGGATCGCACGACTGCCGTCGCTCGAGCCATCGTCGACCACGACCAGCTCGCGCTCGAGCCCTTCGGGCAACGGCGCCGCCACCACCTGGGCGAGCAACGTCTCGACCGTGGCTTCTTCGTTGTAGACAGGAATGACGATCGACAGCTTGATCATGGGCCGGCTGGGAGACATGAGACGACTGGCTTCTCCTTGTCATGCCAGGGGCATGGGAACGCTTGACTCGGCGAATCGCCTGCACTAGGCTTACGCCTTGTTTACGGCTCTCGCGTGCCGATTCTTGCGTGCCGCCCGGCAGTGCGCGGGAACGAATACGTAGGCCGGTACCGTACCAATCAACCGCCCCGTCCCGATCCACGGAACGATACCCGAACGAAGATACCCGAACCTAGATACCCGAACGGGGCCGAGCATATCGCCATCTGACCGTTCGCCACCCACCGCACGTCTGCGATCAGGTTGCGGTGGGCATGCAAGGAGACTTCTTCATGGCCCGACAATCCCACCAAGACAAGGGCAAGACGCTCGAGAGCGCCCTCGGTCAAATCGAGCGTCAATTCGGCAAGGGCGCGATCATGCGCCTCGGCCAGCGCGACGCCCTGGGCATTCCCTCGATTCCCACCGGCTCTTTGGCCATTGACGCGGCCCTCGGCATTGGCGGCTTCCCACACGGTCGCGTGGTCGAGGTGTACGGCCCGGAGTCTTCGGGTAAGACGACCCTGGCACTGTCGGTCGTGGCCCAGGCGCAGAAGAAGGGTGGCACGGCTGCCTTCATCGACGCCGAGCACGCGCTCGACGCGGACTACTCCACCCGCCTCGGCGTCGACATCGACAATCTGCTCGTCTCCCAGCCCGACAGTGGTGAGCAAGCCCTCGAAATCGCCGAGATGCTGGTGCGCTCCAACTCGATGGACGTCATCGTGGTCGACTCGGTGGCCGCCCTCGTGCCGCGCGCCGAGCTCGAAGGCGAAATGGGCGATTCCCACGTCGGCCTGCAGGCACGCCTGATGTCCCAGGCACTGCGCAAGCTCACCGCCATCGTCGCCAAGAGCAACACCTGCTTGATCTTCATCAACCAGATCCGCGAGAAGATCGGCGTCATGTTCGGCAGTCCGGAGACCACCACCGGCGGCCGCGCGCTCAAGTTCTACTCATCGATCCGCATCGACATCCGCCGCATCGCCACCCTCAAGGACGGTGACGTGGCCGTCGGCAACCGGGTGAAGATCAAGGTCGTCAAGAACAAGCTCGCTGCGCCCTTCCGGCAGGCAGAGTTCGACATCGACTACAACGTCGGCATCTCCCGCGCCGGCGAGTTGGTGGACCTCGGCCTCGAGCACAAGATGGTGATGAAGAGTGGTGCCTGGTACAGCTACGGAGACATCCGCCTCGGCCAGGGGCGCGAGAATGCCAAGAGCTTCTTGCGCGACAACCCCGACCTGGCGGACGAGCTCGAGACCAAGCTCCGGGCCGCCATGGGCATCACGCCGGCGGAAACCGAAGAAGCCGACGAAGAGACCGCGTAGCGAATCCAGCGGTTTCATTGGGAGAGCGTGTGCGAATCGAAGTAGCTGCAGCCTACGCCATGGGCGTGGGCCTGCCGCTGCTCGAAGCGTTGCGCCGCAAGACCCATTTCTCCCCCATCGCCGCCTACGCGGACGACTTCATCGCAGGCGGATTGCTGCTCGCCGCCGCATGGGCCGTATCGCGCGGCAAGCCACAGGGCCCAGCCCTCCTGGTAGCCGCCTGGGGCATCCTCTGCGGCGGCCTCTACAGCAGCTTCTTCACCCAGCTCGCGCGCGACGCGACCCACGACATCTCCGGTCTCCCCAACACCACGGTCGTGCTGATCAAGGGTGCCCTGTTCGCGATCTCGATTGCCGCGCTGGTGCTCTCCATCCGCACCGCGAGCACGGCGCGCGACCCCACCTGATTCCCTTCCCGTCAGCAGCCCACGCCCCTTCCCTGCACCCACGTCGATGCAATGAGGGCTGGCAGCGATCGAGGACGGCCAGAGTGTGTCTGAACCTAGTGAGCTCGCGGAGGCTGCCCGCAGACGGTGCCAGACCTCGACCAAGACCACGACTCTCGAAGCGCGCCCCACCCAATCCTGGGCACACGGTCCCGTACGCATGCGATACGCTCTGCGCCACCGCCTAGGGGAAACATCGAAATCATGATGCGTACGACGCCAGCTCTCGCCCTCGTGATCGCTCTGCTCGTGCCGGCCATTGGCTGGGCACAGGGCTCGAACCTCGAGCTCGATGTCGGCTTGACACTTTCCGGCACCAAGCTCGAGGCTGAGGTCACCCACAACAACTGGAGTCGCACCAAACCGCGTCCCGTCGAGTTCTACCTCGATGGTGAGCGCATCGGTCAGCGCGGACTCCCCGGCGGCACGACCAAGCAACGATTCGAAGACATCACGCTCGAAGCCGGTCACCATACGCTGACCCTGGTGGCGAGCACCGGCACGGTCGAAGCCAGCTTCAGGACCCTGCCGGGTTGGCTCTCGCTGCTGCCACCACTGTTGGCGATCGCCCTCGCCTTGATCACCCGCGAAGTGCTGGTCTCCCTCTTCCTCGGAGTGGTAAGCGGCGCGCTGATCTACACCGACTTCGTCCCCACCACCGCCATTGCGCGAACCATCGACCGCTACCTGGTCCAAGCCCTGGCGGACGGCGACCATGCTTCGATCGTAATCTTCACCACCCTGCTCGGCGGCATGGTTGCGCTGATCACCAAGAGTGGCGGAACCGCGGGAGTGATCGAACGCCTCAAGCCCTATGCCACCAGCGCCCGGCGCGGCCAGCTGGCGACCTGGGCGATGGGCTTCACCGTCTTCTTCGACGACTACGCCAACACCCTGATCGTCGGACCGACCATGCGGCCGATCACCGACCGCCTCAAGATCAGCCGCGAAAAGCTCGCCTACATCGTCGACTCCACCGCGGCGCCCGTGGTCTGCCTGATCCCGATCTCCACCTGGGTCGGATTCGAAATCGGTCTGGTCGGCGACGCCTTCCGGGGCCTCGGCCTTCAGCTCGATGCCTACACCAGCTTCCTGCGCTCGATCCCCTACCGCTTCTACCCGATCTTTGCGATCTTCACCGTCGCACTGGTCGCCTGGTCGGGACGCGACTTCGGCCCCATGCGCAAGGCCGAGCGCCGGGCACGCAACGAAGGCAAAGTCCTCGACGACAAGGCCACACCCATGGCCGACTACACCGGCGACAGCATGCTGCCCAAAGAAGGGACGCCCAGTCGTGCGATCAACGCCGTGCTGCCCATCTTGACCGTCGTGGTGGTCACCATCGTCGGGCTCTACCGCAGCGGCGCCGCGGGCCAGGAGCGTGCTCCCGGAACCGGTACCTTTGCCTGGCTCCAGCAAGTACTCGAGAATGCCAACAGCTACCACGCTTTGCTGTGGGCCAGCCTGGCCTCGGTTCTCGTGGCCCTGGT
>CALFAM010000118.1 GCA_937948815.1 uncultured bacterium | reverse complement strand
CCCGCCCTACTTCGTGGCCGGCGCGGTGTTCGCGGGCTTCGCCATGGTCATGTTGGTCGCAATTCCCGTTCGCCGAGCTTTCCAGCTACAAGACTTCATCACCTCGCGTCACCTGCAGAACATGGCCAAGCTGACCCTGGTTACCGGGATGATCGTCAGCTACGGCTACGCCATGGAATTCTTCTTCGCCTACTACAGCGGCAACCCGATGGAGATCTTCGCGATTGCAGAGAATCGCCCCTTCGGCCCGTACCGCTGGCAGTGGCTGGCGCTGGTGTTCTGTAACTTCTTGGCGATTCAGCCGCTGTGGTTCAAGAAGGTGCGTCAATCCGAGGTCGCCCTGGTGATCATCTCGATCATCGTCTCCGTCGGCATGTGGCTCGAGCGCTTCGTGATCGTCGTCATCAGTCTGCACCGCGACTTCCTCCCCGGTTCCTGGGACATGTACCGCGGCACCATTTGGGACTGGGCGCTCTACCTCGGCACCATGGGATTCTTCTTCAGCCTGATGTTCCTCTTCGTGCGCTTCGTACCGATGATCGCGATGTTCGAGATGCGCCTGCTGCTCCCCGAGGGGAAGAGCGTGAGCCATGACTAGGAGAACGCGATGAGCGCCCCGACAAGCAATCGCCAGCCGGTCTACGGCCTGCTCGCGGAATTCGAGAAGCCCACGCAGTTGGTCGACGCGGTCAAGCGCACCAAGGCACAGGGCTACGACGATATCGACGCCTTCTCGCCCTTCCCGATTCATGACGTGTGCGAGGAGGTTGCCAACCACAAGAAGTCCAAGGTGCCGCTCCTGGTGCTTTGTGGCGGTCTGACCGGTGCATCGCTGATGTTCGGATTTCAGACCTGGGCTTCGGTGGTTGCCTATCCCCTGAACATCGGCGGTCGACCGGCCTTTAGCTGGCCGGCCTTCATCCCGCCGACTTTCGAGATCCTGATTCTGTTCGCATCGTTCGCGGCAGTGTTCGGCATGTTCTTGCTCAACGGCTTGCCAAGGCCTCACCATCCCTTGTTCGCCGTACCAGCCTTCGGGCGTGCCACCACCGACCGCTACTTCCTGCTGGTCAAGTCCAGCGACGCGAACTTCGACCCGGACGCGACCCGCGCCTTTCTCGGCGATCTGGGCGGCCACGAGGTGCACGACGTTGCCTGGTAAGCGAATCCCGGGCACGAGGCTCGGTCGAGCTCTCCTGCTCTCCATGCTGGCGCTGCCGGCCGTCGGCTGTCGTCAAGACATGCACGATGCCCCGCGCCTCGATCCGCTCGAGTCGTCGACGTTCTTCGCCGACGGTATGGCGGCCCGGCCGATTCCGGCCGACACCATTGCGCGCGGTCACCTCAACGAGGATCCGCACATGTACCGGGGGATGGTCGACGGTGTCATCGCCGACACCCTGCCCATGCCGCTGACGGCCGAGCTTCTCCACCGTGGCAAGCAGCGCTACGAGATCTTCTGCACGCCCTGTCATGACGCCACGGGCGCCGGCCGCGGAATGATCGTTCGCCGCGGCTTCCAACAGCCCGAGTCGTACCACACGCAACGGCTCCGGGCGATGCCGGTGGGCTACTTCTTCGATGTGATGACCAACGGCTTCGGCCAGATGTCGTCGTATGCCCCCCAGGTCCCCGTCGAGGATCGGTGGGCGATCGCCGCGTACATTCGCGTGCTCCAGCGCTCGCAACACGCGCCGCTCGACGAGCTTCCGCGCTCCGCGGTCGAGGCCATGCACGCGGCCCTCGCGGGTGGTGACGGACATGGCGGCGACGGACACACAGATGATCACGCCGACGACGGTCATGGTGGCGGGCATCACGCCTCGCCAGCCGACGAATGGCACGGGCCCGAGCCCGGATACGGCATGGACCTTCCGGTCGAGCCCTCGAGGGAACGATGAGCGACAACCATTCCATGAGCATCGCCGATGCTGTGCTCGAGCCGCAGAGCGACCTCGCTCGGCTGGGCTCGCGGGCGTTGATCGTCGGTGCCGTCGGCGCGGCGGCCACCGTGGCGGGCTACTTTGTTGCGCCGACGCACTTCTATCGTGCCTACCTGGTGGCCATGCTTCTGGTCTTCCACGTCGCGGCCGGGCTCTTCGGCCTCGGCATGCTCAACCACGTGACCGGTGGTCGCTGGGGAGCCCTTGCCCGACGGGTGTTCGAGGCTTCGGGACGCACCCTCTGGGTGTTCATCTTCCTCGCGCTGCCGATCCTCTTCTCGATGAGCGAGCTGTTTCCGTGGGCTGATCTGGAGTTCGTCAAAGGCGACTCGCTGGTGGCCTACAAGGCCTCCTGGTGGCTGAACATGAATCGCTTCGTCGCGGTCCAGCTCGGCTACGTGGTCGGACTCACCTTGCTGGCGTTCACGCTCAGCCGAATGTCTCACCGTCACGACGAGACCGGAGACGAGCGCACGGCCGTCAACATGCAGCGCCTCTCCTCCATCGGCCTGATCTTCTTCGTCCTGCTCGGCACCTTTGCCGCGGTCGACTGGGTCATGTCGCTGGATCCGCACTGGTTCTCGAGTCTCTTCGGCTTCGGCTGGGTAGCCGGCCAAGGACTGTCCGCGTGGGCCTTCCTGGTGCCCCTGATGGTCTTCCTGTCCGGTCGCAAGCCGCATCGCGACCTGGTGACGCCCCGGCTGTTCCATGACTACGGCAAGCTGATGCTCGCCTTCGTCATGCTCTGGACGTACCTGACGCTCAGTCAGTTCCTGATCATCTGGTCGGGCGACTTGCCGGAAGAGGTGCCGTGGTACCTCGTCCGCAGTACCCATGGCTGGCAGACGGTTTCCGGCCTCCTGATGCTGGCGCACTTCGCATTGCCCTTCCTGATCCTGCTGTCGGCAGACCTGAAGAAGCAGCCTCGGCGCCTGATGTGGGTCGGGATCTGGCTTCTCGGTGCCCGCTGGCTCGACCTCTTCTGGCAGGTCACCCCCAGCGTCATGCACTGGCAGGAGATTCAAGGCGTGATCACCGAGGGCCACGCAACACTGCACTGGCTCGACATCGCGACAGTTCTCGCGATCGGCGGGTTCTGGCTGTTCCTGCTCACCTGGCAGCTTCGGCGCCGCGCGATGGTTCCGGTTCAGGACCCCGTGATCAAGGAGGCGATGGCCCATGGCTGATCACCAATCGAGCGGGAAAGCGGAGTGGGACGGGCGGTTCGGCGACGAGTTCGATCAGGAAGTCTCGTCATCGGGCTTCACGGGCACCGTGGTCGGCACGGTTCTGGTGACGGCCGTCGCCATCGTGTCGATGCTGTTTCTCTTCCGGATCCTCGTCGGCAACATGTCCACGGACGAGGTGAGAGCAACGCCACCGACGCTGGCGACGGGCGCGCAGCTCGCACCCCCTTTGCCGCGGCTGCAGGCTTACCCCGAGGCCGAGTTCGAAGCCTTCAAGGCGCAGATGGAGCAGCGTCTCGAGAGCTATGGCTGGGTCGACCAGAGCGCCGGAATCGCGCACATCCCGGTCGACGCGGCCATGGCGCTGGTTCTCGACCACGGTGTGGCGGCAACCATTCGATCGAGTGGCGAGCCGATCGTTGCCCCGGAACCGACCGAGGAAGAGCCGGCGGAAGAGGCACCGGCCGCGGAGGCGGCTGCGCCATGACGAGACGTCATCGAATGCGGGCTGCGTGGGCGGCGCCCTTGCTGGCGGCGCTCATGTTGGCCCCCGCCGCGCTCGCCCGGCCGAGCACGCTGGTCGCGCCCGAGCAGATGCCGGAGCCGCTCAACGAAGTGCGCTTCGACCAGAATCTGGGTGACCTCCTGCCGCGCGATACGCGCTTCGTCGATCAGACGGGCCAGTCGGTCACCCTGAGTCGTTACCTGGACGGCCGCCCCGTGATTCTGGCGTTCGTCTACTACGAGTGCCCGATGCTCTGCACCCTGATCCTCAACGGACTGGCCAAGAGCCTCGGTGTGCTCGAGCTTCGCCCGGGAACCGATTTCGACGTGGTCGCGATTTCGATCGATCACGACGAGACGCCGGCCCTGGCGCAGGCCGCGCTCGACCGCACCCTCGATCGCTACGGCAAGCCGGAGACGGAACCCGGTTGGCACTTCCTCACCGGCAGTGAGGAAGATGTCGCACGGGTCGCCGACGCAGCAGGCTTCCGATACGCCTACGATCCGGAGACTGACGAGTACGCGCATTCGAGCGGCATCGTCATCGTCGCGCCCGACGGCACGATCAATCAGTACTACTACGGTATCGAGTACCCGCCGCGGGATGTCCGCCTGGCGATCGTCGACGCGTCAGAAGGGCGCGCCGGCACGCTGGTCGATCAAATCCTGCTCTACTGCTACCGATACAACGCGAAGCTCGGCAAATACACGGTATTCACCATGCGTCTCTTGCGATTCGCCGGTGCGTTCTTCGTGGTTGTTTTGACGGTCTTCTTGTGGTTCATGTGGCGATTCGAGCGCGATCGGAATCGGACGCTGGCACGATCCACGGTAGGAGCCGCCTAGGCATGAATTTCGACCTCTTCGATTTCCCGATCTTCCCCGAGCAAGCCTCGACGCTTGCCAGCTCGGTGGATGCGCTCTATTTCTTCGCCTTGGCGATCAGCGCGTTCTTCTCGCTGCTCATCGCCGTGGTCCTCTTCATCTTCTTCGTCAAGTATCGCCGTCAGCGCACGGGCGAGGTCGGTGAGCCGATCCATGGCTCGTTGGCGCTCGAGGTGACCTGGTCGATCATTCCGCTGATCATCACCATGGTGCTGTTCGGCTGGGGTGCCAAGGTCTTTCTCGAGATCGTGACGCCACCGGAGAATGCGCGGGAGTACTTCGCGACCGGTAAGCAATGGATGTGGAAGATCCAGCATCCTGAAGGCAATCGCGAGATCAACGAGCTCCACGTGCCTACCGGCGTGCCGATCAAGATGACATTGACCTCTGAAGATGTCATCCACAGCTTCTACATTCCGGCATTCCGCGTGAAGCGCGACGTGCTGCCCGGGCGCTACACGACGCTGTGGTTCGAGGCGACCAAGCCCGGCACCTACCATCTCTTCTGCGCGGAGTACTGCGGTGCCGAGCATTCGCAGATGATCGGCAAGGTGGTCGTCATGGAACCCGATGACTACCAGACCTGGCTGGCGGGCGGTAAGGCCAAGTCTCCGATCGCCGCGGGTGAGGAGCTGTTTGCGCAGTACGCCTGCACCACGTGCCACCTGGAGAAGGGGAGTGGTCGCGGCCCGTGGCTGGGTGGAATCGCCGGAGAGACGGTGGCGCTCGTCGGCGGCGGCTCTGCCGTGCGTGACGACAACTATCTGCGCGAGTCGATCATGCTGCCGACCGCCAAGCTGGTGGCTGGCTACGACCCACTGATGCCGACCTTCCAGGGACAGATCAGCGAGGAAGGCGTGATGCAGCTGATCGCATACATCAAATCGCTCGACAGCGAGCCGAGCGCTGAAGGCTCCGAGGACTGAGACCCGACATGAGCATGCCCCCGAGTAACATGTCACCCAGCGCTGAGGCTGCGAGCAGTCAGGCCGGAACGACGCGGTCCGGCCTGGCCGAGGCTGCCCGGCCCCCGCGCGAGCACTACCTGAACGCCGGATATGGCATCAAGTCTTGGCTGCTGACCACCGATCACAAGCGGATCGGCATCCTCTACTTGCTGTCGGTGACCTTCTTCTTCGCCATCGGCGGTCTGTACGCGACGGCGATCCGGCTCGAGTTGCTCACGCCGCAGGGTGACCTCTTCCAGCCCGACACCTACAACCGTGTCTTCACCATGCACGGTGTGATGATGATCTTCTTCTTCCTGATCCCGTCGATTCCGGCGGTCATGGGCAACTTCTTGTTGCCCTTGATGATCGGGGCGAAGGACGTCGCATTTCCGAAGCTGAACCTGGCCAGCTGGTACATGTACATGATCGGTGCCGGCTTCACCATGTGGTCCTTGATGCATGGTGGTGTCGATACCGGCTGGACGTTCTACACGCCATTCAGTAGCACGTACTCGAATACCTACACGACAGCGACCGCGCTGGGCATCTTCATCAACGGCTTCTCGAGTATCTTCACCGGTGTCAACTTCATCGTCACGATTCACCGCATGCGTGCGCCAGGCCTCACCTGGTTCCGCTTGCCACTGTTCGTCTGGGCGCACTACGCAACGAGCTTGATCCAGGTGCTTGCCACCCCGGTCCTGGCGATCACGCTGGTGCTGCTGTTCCTCGAGCGAGCGTTCCGGATCGGCTTCTTCGACCCGGCCATCGGTGGCGACCCGGTGCTATTCCAGCATCTCTTCTGGTTCTACTCGCATCCCGCGGTGTACATCATGATCTTGCCTTCGCTGGGCGTGATCAGCGAGATCATCGCCGCCTTCACGCGCAAGGCCATCTTCGGCTACAAGTTCGTAGCCTTCGCATCGATCGCGATCGCCGTGTTCGGCTTCCTGGTCTGGGGCCACCACATGTTCGTGTCCGGTGAGTCAGCCTACTCGGCACTGGTGTTCTCGGTGCTGACCATGCTGATCGCGGTTCCGTCCGCGGTGAAGGTCTTCAACTGGATGGCGACGATCTACCGCGGGTCGATCGAGTACTCCACCCCAATGTTCTACGCCCTCGGCTTCATGGGATTGTTCGTGATCGGCGGCCTGACCGGCCTGATGCTCGGTACCTTGGGTATCGACGTGCATCTTCACGATACCTACTTCGTGGTCGCGCACTTCCACTACATCATGGTGGGCGGCGCGGTCATGGGCTACATGGGCGCACTGCACTTCTGGTGGCCGAAGATCACCGGCCGGCTGTATAGCGGCTTCTTCTCGCATCTGTCGGCGTTGTTGGTGTTCCTCGGGTTCAACCTGACCTTCTTCCCCCAGTTCGTTCTCGGTTACATGGGCATGCCGCGCCGCTACCACGTGTATCCCGAGGAGTTCCAGGTGCTTCACGTGCTGTCGACCGCGGGGGCGTCGATCTTGGCGGTCGGCTATGCCATTCCGCTGTTCTACTTCCTGTACTCGCTCAAATACGGCGCCTATGCGGGCCGCAACCCCTGGGGTGCCGTCGGCCTCGAGTGGCAGACCACGTCGCCGCCGCCGCTGCACAACTTCCACGAGATGCCGGTGGTGGACTTCGAGGCGTACGAATACAAAGAAGCACCCGTGGCCGAACGCCAGCCTTACCGCGTGGTGAAGTACGGACTCTAGGTCTTCAGATGATGAGCAAGATGGGCATGAACATTCGGCAAACCACGGCGAAGACCAAGGAGCATCAGCGTGTCTGACGCAGCGAGCGCGCATCATCCCAAGGATCTCGCGCACCACTTCGAGAGCTACGAGCAGCAGAAGCAGTCTTCGCTGCTCGGCATGTGGGCGTTCTTGGCCCAGGAAGTCATGTTCTTCAGCGGACTCTTCGTCTGCTACGTGGTCTACCGCGGCATGTATCCAGAGGCGTGGGCCCTTGGCTCCCAAGAGCTGGATTGGAAACTCGGTGCCCTCAACACCGTCGTGCTTCTGATCTCGAGCTTCACCATGGTCTATGCCGTGGTCGGTGCCCAGCGCGGGAATCGCAAGATGATCGTCTGGGGATTGATCTTGACGATCCTCTTCGGCGGCATCTTCCTCGGCGTCAAAGTGGTCGAGTACTCCGGTAAGTGGGAGCACCACCTGGTCCCGGGCCCGCACTTCGAATGGCATGGCGATCCTGCGGCTGGCAAAGAAGTCGAGATGTTCTTCGGCCTGTACTTCGTCATGACAGGCATGCATGCGCTTCACATGGTGGTCGGCATCGGCATCATGCTGGTGATGATCCCGCTCGCGTGGCGAGGCAAGTGGACGAAGAACAACTACAACTTCGTCGAAGGCTTCGGCCTCTACTGGCACTTTGTCGATCTGGTGTGGATCTTCCTATTCCCCTTCCTCTACCTGCTTGCCCTTGCTGGCGGCGGGGGTGGGCACTAGTGCCCAGGACGAGCTGATATGGCCGAGCACAACCATTCCCTCAAGCCGTACGTCATGGTTCTCTTCGCGCTGTTCGGGCTGACTGCCCTGACAGTGGGCGTCGCCTATGTAGACTTCGGGCACCCGTGGAGCGATGTCGTCGCCTTGGCGATCGCGCTGGTCAAGGCCTCCTTGGTCGTGGCGTTCTTCATGCACGTCAAGGGCTCGACATCGATGGTCAAGATCTCCGTGGCCAGTAGCATCGTCGGTGTGCTGATCTTCTTCATGATCATCCTCACCGACTACATGGCGCGCGGCTTCAGCTAGCGATCTGGACGTTCCGTCCTTGCCAACGCCCGACGGCCTCGTGGTCGTCGGGCGTTCGTCGTTTCGTTACACCGTCACGATCGCCAACAATGGCGACCAGAACGGAGACATGGCGATCTTCACATCGTCGGTTGACGTCAGCACGTCGTTGGTCGTGGGCACGGGTGATGACAGTGCGGGTACGGATGACGAGGATGGCGTCAGCTTCGGGGGCGTGTTCGTTCCAGGTGGTGAGCCGGTCGACGCCACCGTGACAGCCGGTGCAACGGGCGGCCTGGGCGCCCGAGGCCACGAGCTGCGCGCGCTTCCGCTTCTCGACCGCGGACGGCCTTGCATCGACCGGATTGGCCGCGGACGGCGAGATCGAGGACTACGCGGTCGCGGTCGGCGCTGAGGACCCGATCCTGGGTGTCGCCAAGGAGCTGAGCTCGGTCGAGCCCCCGGGCAACAGCAGCTTCGGCGTGCTTTTCCTGGTCACGCTCGCGAATCGCGGAAACGTCGCGCTGTTCGAGGTCCAGGTCGTGCAGGACCTCGCCGAGGCCTTCTCCGATGCCGAGGAAGGCTTCATGTTGGACTTCGTCGAGAGCGACGATTTCGCCGTGAAACCGGCGTTCGGCCGGGCGCGAACCGTGGCCCGTACTTCTGCTCTGCAACCGCGACTGCCACGCGCCCGGACGACACCATGGTCACGGACATCTCGCAGGAAGGCGGTGGCCCGGATCCGGACAACAATGGAGATCCTGGTGACAACGATCAGCCGACCCGGCTGGTGCTGACCATCTCGCCGCTCGACATTCCCACGATCGGTGAGCCGTCCATGTTCGTACTCATGGGCATGCTGGCCTGGACGGCCTTGCGAAAGCTGCGCCGCCGCGATGTAGCAAGCCTCTAGCCATCAGGAAATCGCCTTGGTCGGCGAGCCCGAGCGCCCGGCGGAGCGTGTGTGTGCCGGGCACTCGGGCGTTTGCCAGCTTCCGTGGATCGTGCTCCGGTTTTCGGCAACCAAGGATGTTCCCTTTCGCGATCCGAACGGTTTCGATCACGGTTGGTCGCGGGATCCTCCGGATCCATCGGACGCTTCATTCACGGGTGGGGCGCTTGACACTCCATCGGGTGGTGGCTATCCTGTCCACAGCTTTCTGACTTAGTGGCGTACTCTCGGGCTTTCGGGCCCGCTTGATGGAGCTCGCTTTTGGTGCAGATCTTTCCGCACTGGACGAACCGCGTCCCGGTCGTCCTATTGATTGGTTTCTTTGGCGTGGTCGGCCCTTCGACCACGTTCTTGGTTTGGTATTACTTTTCCCCTGAGTTCACCGACGTCGGTTACCAACCGACCCAGCCGATTCCCTACGACCACGCACTCCACGCAGGGGAGCTCGCGATCGATTGCCGGTATTGTCACGCTCAAGTCGAAGTTTCAGCGGTTGCAAGCGTGCCACCTTCCAAGGTGTGCATGAACTGTCATTCGCTGGTCAAACGTGACAGCCCGCAGCTCGCAGTCTTGCGCGACAGTGTCGCGAACAACCGGCCGATTCGCTGGGTTCGCATCCATAACGTCCCAGACTACGCATACTTCGATCACAGCGTTCACGTGCGCGCGGGCGTGGGTTGTGTGAGCTGTCACGGAAACATCGCGGAGATGGTCGTCGTGCAACAAGCCGAGCCGCTTTCCATGGCCTGGTGTCTCGATTGTCATCGCAATCCGGAGCCGCACCTTCGGCCTCGGGATCAAGTTACCAACATGACCTGGCAGCCGGGTGACGACCACGCCGCCCTTGCCGCGGCGTGGCGCAGCGAGCTCGGACTCGCGCCGCCAGAGTCGTGCAGCGCCTGTCATCGCTAGACACAGGCTAGAAGTAGACACCGTTTAGACGCAGGCACCGTTGGGAACAGGAAAAGCGAAGGACGCAGCACGATGACGATCAAGGCGGGCAGCGGCGGCGGGATGCGCAAGCGGTATTGGCGCAGCATCGAACGACTGCTCGACTCGCCTGCTGTCCGTGAGCAGCTCGCGGCAACCCCCGAGTTTCCGGATGGTGTCGACCAGCCGCCGGATGGCGTGACGCGGCGGACCATGATGACCCTCATGGGCGCGTCTTTCGCCCTGGCCGGTGCGACCGGTTGTCGGCGCCCGGTCGAGCACATTGTTCCCTACGTCGACGCGCCGGAAGGAATCGTTCCGGGCATCCCGCGTCGCTATGCCACGACCTTTCCCTTCGCTGGCGCAAGCTATGGCGTGGTGGTCGAAAGCCACGAGGGGCGGCCGTCCAAGGTCGAGGGCAATGAGCTGCATCCCGCATCGCTCGGCGCGGCAAGCGCATGGGCCCAAGCATCCATCCTCGACCTCTTCGACCCGGATCGCGCCCCACGCCACCAGCGTCGCGAGAAAGGACAAACCTTGGAAGCCATTGCTTGGGACGCGCTCGCCGTCGAGCTGGCCGCGTTGAGAGCGTCAGCAGCCGAAGCGGCAGGCGCCGGCCTCGGCCTGCTGCTGACCGGCAGCGCCTCGCCGACGATCACCAGGCTGCTCGCACGCTTCCGCGAAGACTTTCCGCAAGCCCAGGTTGCGACCTGGGAGCCGATCAACGACGAGAACGCGATTCGTGGTGCCGCCCTGGCCACCGGTGAAGCAGCGCGCGCACGCTACCACCTCGATCGAGCCAGGGTGGTGGCAGCGTTCGACGCCGACTTGCTGCACTGCGAAACCGATCATCTGCGCCACGCTCGGGAGTTCGCTGCGGCGCGTTCGGTGGCTGATGGCGGTGAGCCACTGCGCTTCTATGCCGTCGAGAGCTCGATGAGCGTGACCGGCGCCAACGCCGACCACCGTCTCGCCGTCAAGCGAGCCGAGGTCGCGACCGTGCTCGCTGGGCTCGCAGAAGAGCTGGCGCGCGTCGGGATCGATGTGCCGGTGCTGGATCCGCCGATGTCCGGCACGCTGGTCTCAGCCGTGCGCGAGCGGATTCGGCTCATGGCGCAAGACCTGGCGCGTGCGGGCACCGAAGGCTTGGTCGCCGTGGGGCGCGGTCAGCCGCCCGCGGTTCATGCCTTGGCACTGGCGATCAACCAGGCGCTCGGCGCGCTGGGGACCACGGTGAGCCTTCCGGCGGTGGACCACCCGGGGACGAGCGACATTGCCTCGCTCACTGACCTGGCCTCGGCCATGCAGCGTGGCACCCTGCAAACGCTGTTCGTGCTGGGAGGCAACCCGGCATACGACGCGCCTGGCGATCTCGACCTGGCCTCTGCCCTCGACAAGGTGCCGACGGTGGTTCACCTGTCGACGCACCAGAACGAGACGACTGCTTTCGCCACCCACCACGTTGCCGAGGCTACGTGCTTCGAAGCCTGGGGCGACAACCGGTCGGTCGATGGCACCCTTTCGGTGACACAGCCATTGATTGCGCCGCTGTTCGCCGGCAAGAGCGTGGTCGAGATCCTCGGCATGCTCGCCTCGGGCACCGAGCAAAGCGGCTACGAGAGGGTCCAGGAGACCTGGCGAAGTCTGGTCGAGGAGCGCGATTTCGACGGCGCCTGGCGCCGGGTGCTCCACGACGGCGTGTACGTCCCGCAGCTGGAGAAGCCACCGGAAGATGGTCTGAGCGCAACCTTTGGCCCTGGCGCTGCTGGCGTGGCCGCAGCGGACCCGAGCTCGGATACGGCTGCGGATGCCTTGGGTGGGTCCTCGCCGTCCCGCTCCGTCGATCCAGGCGCGGTCCTGGCCGCCCTGGCCGACCTGCAAGCAGGCACGGGAACGTCGGGGCTCGAAGTGAGCTTCGACCCGTCCCGCTCCGTGTGGGATGGCCGGTTGGCCAACAACGCGTGGATGCAGGAGTTGCCCGACCCGATCACGAAGATCGTCTGGGACAACGCGGCGTTGGTGAGTCCAGCCACGGCTGGACGCCTCGGTCTCGAGGCCGGCGACGTGGTGCGTCTCACCGCCGGGGAGCGGTCCATCGAGCTTCCGGTATGGGTGCTGCCGGGGCAGGCGGACGACTCGATCGCCCTCGAGCTCGGCTACGGCCGACCGCACGCCGGGCGGGTCGGGACGGGTGTCGGTGTCGACGTTGGCGCCCTGCGCACGGCTGATGGACTGTGGGCTGCGACGGCCAGTCTCGAAAAGACCGGGGCCCGCTACCAACTGGTTCAGACCCAGGAGCATTGGTCGCTGGAAGGACGGCCGCTCTACCGCGAAACCGATGTCGCGGGCTATCGCGCCGACCCGCACTTCGCGGCCGACGCACACGAGTCGTACGAGCAACCCTTTGCCTCGTACGACTACAGCAAAGGTCATCAGTGGGGCATGGCCATCGATCTCGGCTCGTGCATCGGCTGCAACGCGTGCGTGGTCGCGTGTCAGTCAGAGAACAACATCCCCGTCGTCGGCCGCGAACAGGTCGACAAGGGGCGCGAGATGCACTGGCTGCGGATCGACCGCTACTTCGGTGGCGATCTGGACGATCCGAGCGTCGCCATGATGCCGATTCCGTGTATGCAGTGCGAGAACGCGCCCTGTGAGCAGGTTTGCCCCGTCGCGGCTACCGTGCATGACGACGAAGGACTCAATGCAATGGTTTACAACCGCTGCATCGGAACGCGCTACTGCTCGAACAACTGTCCCTACAAGGTCCGGCGCTTCAACTTCTTCAGCTACACCAAGGACACGCCCGAGCTGATGAAGCTGGCGATGAATCCAGACGTGACGGTGCGCTCGCGCGGTGTGATGGAGAAGTGCTCGTACTGCGTGCAACGAATCAACGAGACGAAGATCGAGGCCAAGCGTGCAGAACGGTCGCTCGTGCCCAATGAGGTGAAGACCGCCTGTCAGCAGACCTGCCCGACCAACGCGATTACGTTTGGTGATCTCAACAACGCAGAGAGCGCGGTGGTCGCGAGCAAGCAAGACAACCGAAACTATGTGTTGCTCGGCGACCTGAACAACCGGCCGCGAACGTCCTATCTGGCGCGCGTGGGCAATCCGAATCTCGCCTGGCCGAATGCGGAAGGGACTGATCCTGGCGATACAGAGACTGGATCGTCGGGCGCTGGAGGCGCGGGATGATGCACTCGACCCGACGCCTGATGGCGCTGGCAGTCATGCTGATGGTTTTCGGCGGCTGCATGCGCGGATGCACCTCGCCGCGGCCGCCCATTCATCCGAACCCGAACATGGACCTGCAGCCGAAGTACAAGGCGCAGGCGGAGAGCGCGTTCTTCTACGACGGCATGACCATGCGGCAGCCCGTGGAGCATACGGTCGCGCGCGGAGAGCTCGAGCGCGATCCGGCGATCCATGAGGGACGCGCAACCGATGGCACCTTCTTGGCGGACATTCCCATGACCGTGGACGCCGAGGTCGTGGCCCGTGGCGCGGAGCGTTACGGCATCTACTGCACGCCCTGCCATGGCGCGAAAGGCGATGGCCGCGGCATGCTCTATGAACGCGCCCAGATCGAATCCGGCGATCTCGTTGGCGATCCCCGTATTGCCAACCTACCTGCTGGTGAGCTCTTCGACGTGATTACCAACGGCAAGGGGCTGATGCAAGGCTACCGGTATCCGGTCCCGCTGAAGGATCGGTGGGCGATCACCGCGTATGTCCGCACGCTGCGGCAAGGTGGCGCACCATGAAGTCCCGAGGCGAGGTGTCGACGTGAGTCAGAAGCGGCCCGGAGTCTTGCTGATCGGTCTTGGCGTTCTGGCCTTCCTGGCGGTCATCGTGGGCGCTTGGCGCCTGGCGGTCACCATTGACGACACCATGGCCTTCCGGGCGCCGACTCGGTCGGCACCGGCTGTGGCCGAGACCGAGAGCGGGGCGGCAGATCAAGGCTGGACGCCGCGCGAGCAAGCGCTTGCGGACGAAGCAGCCGCGCAAGCCGAGGCTGATCGCACCAAGCCTTACGTCGAAGCCGAGTACCGCGCCGTGCCGCGGATCGGCAGTCGTGTTGCCATCTGGGTGGTCGCTCAGCTTCACCTGCTGTTCGCGGCCTTCGTGCTGGCGGTGCCGATGTTCGCGGTCGTGGTCGAGGCGATCGGACTCAAGACCGGCGACAAGCGTTACGACGACCTGGCCTACGAGTTCACCAAGCTTCTTTCCGTTTCGTTCTCGCTCACCGCGACCCTCGGGGCCGGGCTGACCTTCATGCTCATCGCCCTCTATCCGAAGTTCACGAACTACCTGATGTCGGTGTTCTCGCCGACCTTTCTGCCCTACGTGCTGCTGTTTTTCGCCGAGGCGGCCTTCCTCTACACCTACTACTACGGTTGGGGAAAGTTCGGGCCGAAGCTGCATCTCTTCCTCGGCATCATGCTGAACGTGGTCGGCACCGGCATCATGTTCATTGCCAATGCCTGGCTGACGTTCATGTCGACGCCTTCGGGCGTATCCGAGAATGGAGCACTGATCTCGACCTGGGACGCGGTGAGCAACTACACCTGGATGCCGATCAACATTCATCGCATCATCGCGAATCTGGCCTTCGGTGGCTCGATCGCCGCAGCGTACGCGGCGTACAAGTTTCTCAGCGCCAAGACCCAGGCCGAACGCGCCCACTACGACTGGATGGGTTACATCGGCAACTTCGTGGCCATGTGCGGCCTGCTGCCGCTGCCGTTCGCCGGCTACTGGCTGGCGAAAGAGATCTACGCGTTCTCCCAGACGATGGGCCTCACCATGATGGGTGGCGCGTTCTCGTGGCTTTTCATCATCCAGGCGGTTCTGATCGGAAATCTCTTCCTCTTTGCCAACTGGTACCTGTGGTTGGCGATGGGGCGCATCGAAGGCGCCGCGCGATTCAAGGGCTACATCTGGCCGCTGCTGGTGATCGTGATCGCCTGCTTCGCGGTCTGGGCGACGCCACGATCGATCATCGCGTCGACCGAAGAGATTCAGGCCATGGGCGGCTCTTCGCACCCGATTCTCGGATTTCTCGGCGTGATGTCGGCCAAGAACACGGCCGTGAACATCATCATCCTGGCGACCTTCGTCAGCTTCCTGCTCTACCGACGCAGCAACATCATCAAGACCACGGCACGTGGAGCAGGCATCGTCAAGATCTTGCAGGGATTGCTGATTCTCGCCTCGGCAGCAATCGTGATCGGCTACGGCATCCGCGGCTACTTCGTCGACGCGGCGACCCGCATCGGCTTCTCGGTGCCACAGGTGTCCTCGGTGCTCTTCTGCATGCTCTTTGTGACCATGCTCGACGCTTATCTCACCCGAGGTGCGCAGGCCACCAAGACCCAATGGGGGCGGATCCGCCCCATCTCGCAGTACGTGCTCATCCTGCTGGCGGTAACCTTTACGTGGATGATGGGATTGATGGGTTACCTGCGGTCCGGCTTGCGGCTGCATTGGCACGTCTACGGCGTGATTCGGGATACTTCACCGGACGCCTTTACACCGACCCTGGGCTATGCGACGAAGGTCGTTTCGTCCACCGTGTTGATCTTCTTCCTGATGATTGGCTTTGTCTTCTGGCTGGCTGGTCTTTCGGGCAAGAAAGTGGGAGCCGAAGAAGAGGAGCAAGCTGACGCGGTGGCCAACTCGACCCTTGGCTTCGGCCCGGCTGGCGCGCCGGCCACGGCTTCGGCCTCGAATACCGCCACGGCCAGCGCAGCATCGCCGCCACCGGGAAATCGACCATGAAGATTCCGATCACTCTCCAGATCGCGCTCCTGGCGGTCGGCATGACGGGTTTCTATACCTTGGTTGGCCAGGCCGTGCCGCAGAAAGAGGTCCACCCGCCCGAGGTCATCGAAGTCGCCGCGAATGTGACCACGGCCGAGCTCGTGGAGATCGGCAGAACGGTCTTCGAGGGCAAGGGAATCTGTCAGACCTGCCACACGATCGGAAAGTCGGGTGCATTGCGCTTCCCGGATCTTCAGGGCATTGCGGAACGGGCCGCGCGGCAGCGCCCCGGGTACACCCAGCTCGACTATCTGGCCGAGTCCCTTTACGAGCCAGACGCCTTCATCGTTCCGGGCTTCGTTGCCGGCATGCAGCCGGCCAACCGACCGCCGATCGGCCTGAGCGATGTCGAGATTCTCGCTGTCATCGCCTACCTCCAGACCCTGGGCGGCGCGGCGACCGTAACGGTCGACACCAAGTTCGTCTACACCGGCGGAGCTCGCGAGCAGGACGCCGCGGAGGCCGCCACCGAGGCCGTCGCAGATGCGGCCGGCAGCGAAGACGAGGAACCTTCTGACCTGGCTTCAGGCGAGGCGGCCGAAGCAGAAGCTGCCGGTGATCGTGCAGGAGGAGACGACGGATGAACACGTGGGTGATCCTCGGCGCGATTGTGGCTCTGGTGTTGATGCGTCTCCGGAAGCCGTCGATGTTGACGTGGGCCGCGGCGTGGTGGGTGGCGATGTTCGCCATCGTCCGCTACGGCTTCACGGTTCCGGTTCCGATCTCGGTCGTCAAGCTCTACATGGGATTGATCACCGCTGGCCTCGTCGCCTACGTGTTGACGGACGAGGAGCGGATCGAGCAGGTGTGTCAGCCCGTCTTGGCATTCATGACCCAGAAGCGGTTCCAGCTTCCCTTGCTCGCCACCATGTTGGCGATCCCCGCGCTCTTCGCCTGGAGCATCTACGCCGGCATGACGCGCGACCCGCAAGCGCCGGCCTTTGCGCGCACGGTTCATCCTGCGCCGCCCGACGAGATCACGGTTCATGACAACACGGTGTCGATCGGCACCGCGGACAATCCGTATCGCGCGCTCGAAGAGACAGACCCGGAGGCATTCGGGGCCCGGCTGGCCAACGGGCGCGAGGTCTATTACGCCAACTGCTTCTACTGCCATGGCGACATCATGGCGGGGGAGGGGATGTACGCGCATGCCCTCAACCCGATTCCGACCAGCTTTCAGGATCCTGGAACCATCGCCATGTTGCGTGAGGCCTTCCTGTTCTGGCGCATTGCCAAGGGCGCGCCAGGGCTGCCGGAAGAAGGAGGGCCTTGGGCGTCGGCCATGCCGGCTTGGGAGAGCTTCCTGACCGAGGAAGAGATGTGGAACGTGGTGCTCTTCCTGTACGAGTTCACCGGCCATCGACCACGCGCGGTCGAGGAGCACCACTGATGCGCGTGCCGGGACGGCAAGACTGCGGACGCTGCTGTTCGGGTGTCCGCTGGATGGGTGCGTTGGTTCTGGTGCTTGGGGTTGCGCTGTTCGGGACGGCGACCGCCGCGAGAGGACAGGATCTCGAATCCGGCAAGGTGACCTATGACAAGTACTGCGCGCAATGCCACGGCGACGAAGGTGACGGTCAGGGGATCGCGACGCCGTACCTGCGACCCGAGCCACGGGACTTCACGTCGGGCAAGTACAAGGTTCGGACCACACCCACGGGTCTGCTGCCGACCGATGCCGACATTTCGCGAACGATCCGTCTCGGCTTCCCGTACACCGGCATGCCGGCATTCCGCGAGAACGTGATCACAGACGGCGAGCTGGCCGACCTCGTTGCCTACGTCAAGAGCTTTGCGCCGGCATTTGCCGAACAAGAGCCGCCCGAGCCGATCACCATCCCGCAGCCGCCGCCCTACGATCCCGAGCACGCTTCGACCAAGGGCCGGGAGGTCTACGAGTCGACCGGGTGTGGCGCTTGCCACGGTACCCTCGGGCGTGGCAACGGTGCGTCGGCTCCGACCCTGGTCGACGACTGGAACGTTCCCGTTCGGGTCGCTGATCTCACCAAGCCGTGGACCTTCCGCGGTGGCGGTACCCGCATCGACATCTTCCGCACAATGTCCACCGGATTCGCCGGCACGCCGATGCCGGGCTTCCACGGGGCGCTGCCGCCCGAGGACATTTGGGCGATCACGGACTACATGCTGTGGCTCTCGGGCGGTCCCCAGGAGCGAGTCGAGGCGCCCTATTCCAACGTGGTGACGGCGAGGGCGACCAGCGAGGTGATCGACCTCGCCGCCGCAGAGGACCTCTTCGCCGATGCCCCACCAGCACTCTTCCCGCTGTTCGGGCAGATCGTCGAGCCGGGGCGCAGCTTCTATCCCGCAGCCAACGCCATTCAAATTCAGGCGGTCTACAACCGAGACGAGATCGCGTTTCGGTTGGTCTGGCACGACATGCGGGCTGAGACGGCCGGCGTCAATGCCCCAGACCTGGCGGTGCCGTCCTGGAACGAACAACTCGCCGAGGCGGGTGCGAGCAGTGCCGAAGACGATCCGTGGGGTGCCCCGGCTGACGACCCGTGGGGTGCCGACGCAGCCGAGGATCCTTGGGGTGACGACGCCGTGGACGAGGAGGCTGCCGCCGATCCTTGGGGCGACGACGTCGTGGACGAAGACGGGGGCGACGACTTCTGGGGCGAGGCGGGCGATGGCAGCGACGCGGCGGGCGGTGAGTTCTCCGACGCGGTCGCGCTGCAGTTCCCCCAGCAGGCCCCGGAAGGCGTGCGGAAGCCCTACTTCATCTTCGGTGACGCCCAGAACCCCGTCGACCTCTGGTTCGCCGACATGGCGAAGCAAGAGGCCGAGCTGTGGACCGGGCGCGGCAGCCTGGCCGTGGTGCCGGGCGAGAGCGAGCTGCCCGAGGTCGTGTCGTCCTACGAGGACGGCGCGTGGGTGGTGTTGATGAAGCGGGCGCGGACCAGCCGCAGCAGCATCAGTTTCGAGCCCGAGTCCTTCGTGCCAATCGCGTTTTCGGTCTGGGACGGCTTCAACCGGGAGCGCGGCAACAAGCGCGCCCTCTCGGCCTGGTGGGATCTGTATCTCGAGCCGCTCGAGCGACCCTCGCCACTGCCGCCGATGGCCAAGGCGTTTTTCGGCATCCTCGCGCTCGAGATCTTGATCGTCGGCTTCGTTCGCTGGCGCCGCCGCCGCCGCGCAACCGGCGCGACCACCGAATCCCCTGCGGCCCAAGCAGCGTGAGTAGTGAGCCGGAGAGACGACTCAACCCGAAGAAGGCGCAGTCTGAAGAAGGCAAAGTCTGGAGAAGACCATGTACCGTGAGATCTACGTTCCCGTCGACAACTCGGACCATTCCAACCGTGCGGTGAAGACGGCGATCGACCTCGGTAAGTCGTGCGGTTCGACCTTGACTGGCTGCCACGTCTATGCGGCCAAGATGCACGACTACCGCTTCAAGCAGATGGAGTTCACGCTTCCCGAGGAATACCTCGAAGAGGCAGAGCTCGGTCGCCAGCGGAAGATTCACGACAGTCTGATCACCATGGGGCTGGAGCTGATCTCGGACTGTTACCTCACGGATATGGAAAAGCTCTGTGAGGCGGCTGACCTGGCGTTCGACAAGCGCATGATGGACGGCAAGCATTCGACGGAGATCCTTCGTGATGTGCGTTCGAATGGCTATGACCTGGTGGTCCTCGGCGCGCTCGGCATTGGTCGCACGCGCGACGCGCAGATCGGCTCCGTCTGTCAGCGCCTGACCAAGCAGCTGACCGATCGCGACGTCTGGGTGGTCAAGCACCTACCGAAGGAAGGAGAGTCCGAGCGGGACACGATCCTGGTCGGCGTGGACGGCAGCCCGCAGTCTTTCGGAGCCCTCGATTCCGCGATCGACCTCGCCAAGCGGTTTGGCAAGAAGATCGAGCTGGTCGGCGTCTACGACCCGTACCTGCACTACGCCGTGTTCAAGGGCATCGTCGATGTGCTCACCGAGAAGGCAGCCAAGATCTTCCGTTTCGAAGAGCAGAACCAGCTCCACGAAGAGATCATCGACACCGGATTGGCCGAGATCTACCAGTCACACCTGAACGTGGCCGAGCAGATGGCGCGTGAGCAAGGAATCGAGGTCTCGAAGACGCTTCTCGATGGCAAGGCCTTCCAGAAAGTGCTCGATCATTGCCGCAAGGTGGAGCCTTGGCTCCTGATCATCGGCCGCCTGGGCGTGCATGCCGAGGAAGAAGACGGTGGGCTCGGCTCGAACTCCGAGAACCTCCTCCGCCTGGCACCCTGCGACGTGCTGCTGACCACCAACGAGAGTGTGCCCGAGATTGATCTCAAGGCCGAGGAGTCGATTCACTGGACCCCGGAAGCCGAGGAGCGCATGGTGCGCGTGCCCGATCAGGTACGCGGCATCGCGCGCACCGGCATTCTGCGCCTTGCCCTCGAGAAGGGCCACAGTGTGGTTTCGAGCGATCTGATCGACGAAGCCATGGACCGCTTCATGCCCAAGCGCTCCCAGGAGCGCACGGCGCGGCTGGCCGAAGCCCTGGCCTTCGAGAAGGCGCGGGAGGACGCCGTATGGGCCTGTACGCGCTGCGCCACCGTCGCGCGTGGACAGCAACCGGCGCGTTGCTCGTCGTGCAGCGGCACGGACTTCCAGGTCGTGACTCCCGACATGATCGCCCAGATGGAAGAGGACGAGGGCGGCGTCATCGAGGAGGCGACTTACGATGGCAAGAAGCTCCGCTGGACGAACGAGTCTCGGAAAGCGCTGCGCCTCCTGAAGGATGCCTACCAGCGTCGCAGGGCCAAGGCGCGGATCGAAAAGTCGGCACGCATGAAGCGCATGCAAGTGATCACGGCCGACTTCGCCCGCCACTTCGTCGAGGAAGAGGGTGGGGTGCTCTACGAGATGACGGCGGAAGCCGCGGCAGCCGAGACCCACGAAGTTGCAGCCCGCGAGGCAGCGGCTCGCGAGGAGTCGGAGGAGGCCGTCGGCGCTGACGGCGACCCGGCAGAAGATGCCGGAGGTCGCTGCCTGATCGCTCGCGACGATGCCGGTACACCGCTCTTCTCGAGCCTCACCTGGAGCACGGAAGCTGTCGAGCGGATTCTGCGGGTGCCGAGCGGCATGATGCGCGACCGTACCCAGGAACGGGTCGAAGCAGTCGCCCTGGAGCAGCACACCAGCGAGGTCTCGCTCACGATGGTCGAGCAGGGCGTCCAGGTCGGTCTCGACCTCATGGCCCAGATGATCGAGGCGACGGCTGCGGCAGAGACTGCTGCCAGCCCCGAGTCCTCCGAGACCGCTGCTACCTTGAACGCCGCGGCCGCGACCGCCCGTGCCGGCTCCTGCCCGTTCTCCAAGGGCGCACGCTCGCTCAACGAGGTGGGCGTCATGCAGAAGCTGGATGAGAAGCGGAAAGAGATGGGTATCGACGATTGACGCGGGCAAGCCCCGGGCACACGTCCACTGGCATCTCCCGCCATCCCGGGGCTCACGCCGCTTTGCGTCGCCAGCTCCGGGCTATATGGCCTGGCCCTTCCAGGGCCTCAGAACCAGTCGTCGGCCGCACTGACTAGCCGCGCAGGCGGAGGAGGGCGAGGCCGGCGAGGAGTAGGGCCAGCAGGCCGAGCCCCCACTGGTCGAGGGTGGAGATGATCTCACTGCTGCCAGGAACGGTGGAGGCGCGGATCGTCCAGTTGCCCGGCACAAAGACGTCGATCAGATCGAGGAGCTGATCCGGGGGCAGGTCGGGAATGGCCGGCGGGTCGGCGTTCCAGATGGCGACCCAGGAGCGCCCCTGACTGGCGCTGGCATCAAGGGCGGCAGGCTCGACAGAGTCCGTGCGCCAGCCCCCTGTGTTCCCCTTCTACACGCAATCGGTAGGGAGAAAATGCCATGGCGTGATGGCAAGCGGCACGAGCAGTAGCCTCGACTTGGGAGTCTGACTGACAGATACTGAGTGCAAGTCATGCCTTCCTATCGTTTTTGCAGGCCGGATGACATCCCCCGCTTGGTGGCCGCCATAGATGCTTGCTATCGGCCACATGTCGCGGGTGAGCCGCCCATGACGGTGGAGCGGTTCCGCACGGAAATGAAGGAGCTGGATCTGTGGCCATCGAGCTGCTTGCTCGCGCGGGAAGGGGATGGTGCGGTTGCCGTGCTGATTGCCACCAAGCGCTCCGATGCGTCGTCGATTCTTCGTATCGGGGTGCTTCCGGGTCATGAACGCATGGGGCACGGCGGGCACCTGCTGACGTCTCTCTCCCAGAAGCTTGCCGTTCTCGGGCCCGAGAGGCTCGAGGTCGAGCTGCCAAGAGCCCGTCCAGATCTGCAGCAATTCTTCGCCGCTGTGGACTATGAGCGCGAGGTCGCTTTGACCGACTGGGTGCGCTCCGCTCGGCCGACACAGCCCGTACCGGCCGAGCTCTTTCAGCCGCTGACCGCCGAGCAGGCGGACCGGCATGGCTTGCTGACCAGCGCGGGGTCGGATCGGGCCTGGGAGCGCCAGCGTGCGACCCTCTTGGCGCGCAACGGCCGCCTCGCGGGGATCGCCATGGTGACACCGGAACGGATCGAAGCCGGCGCCCTGTTCGTGGCGGCACCCGAGGGGGATGGGTTCGCGCATGGGGGCGAAGGCACCATCGATCTGTGGTTCGCCGGATGTCCCGATCGCGATCCGCAGCCCCGCTTCCTGGACTTTCTCTTGCGCCACCTGGCAAGCCGCTTCGCGAATTGCACCCTACGCTTGCCTCGGTTGCTCGAGGATGAGGTGCCCCAGTCCGTATTGGCGGGGAACGGCTTCGTGCCTGGCGCGACCTACGACCGCTGGGCCGCGGTCGCGACGCCGGGGTGACCGGTACGGCCAAGATTCACCATTCCTTCTCGGCTCGCGGTGCGGCCCCTGATAGAATGACCGCTTCGCACTGACAGATGGCTGCGCGCGTCGATGGCGAGTGGCCCGACATGCTCTGAGGACGAAGAATTGCTGAACATTCGCACGCTCATTCGGGTTTCTTTCATCGTCGCGCTCTCTACCCTTGCGGCCTCCGCCGCGGTGGCTCAGCCCAGCTTTTCCAAGGTCTTCAGCTCAGACACGATCGGTCCGGGTGGCACGTCGACGTTGACCTTCACGATCGACAACTCAGGTGGCGGGCCGGTGACCGATCTTGCGTTCACGGACGTTCTGCCCGCGGCGGTGACGATTCAGTCGCCCGCCAACGCGACGACCGACTGCCCCGATGCCGTGCTGACGGCCCCGGACGGCGGCGGCACGATCACATTCTCCGACGGCGAAGTGGCCCCCGGAAGCTCTTGCACGGCGTCGGTCGAGGTGACCAGCGCCACCGTGGGGACGCACACGAACACCTCGGGTGATCTCACGTCGAGTGCCGGCAACAGCGGACCCGCGACGGACGATCTCACCGTGGCGATCGATCGGCCCGGCTTCTCGAAGAGCTTTTCGCCGGCCACGATCGGCCTCGGCGGTCGCAGCACGCTGACGTTCGTCATCGACAACACGGCCAACGCGAACATCATTTTCAACCTGGCGTTCACCGATAACCTGCCGACGGGCCTGGCCATCGCGGATCCAGCCAATGCAGCGACCACCTGCACGGGCGGTTTGCTGACTGCGATTCCGGGCTCCGGTACGCTCACCTATGCGCCTGCTTTCGCCGGCGATGCATCGGTTGCAGCCAATGCAAGCTGTACGGTCACGGTCGACGTGACGGGCGTAGGCCTTGGCGAGCAGGTGAACGTCTCGGGTGATCTGACCGGGTTTGTTTCTTTTTTGACCGTCCCGTTCGGCAAGGCGGTTGCCGCGATCGAGGTGACGGGTGGCGCGCTCGTGACGCAGAAATCGTTCACCGATGATCCGACCCTTCCGGGCGCCACGGTCACCCTCGAGTTCACGGTGCTCAACCGCGATCGCAACGAGGCTGCGACCAACATTGCGTTCACGGACGACCTCGACGCCACGCTCTCCGGCCTGGTCGCAACGGGCTTGCCCGCCAATGATGTCTGTGGACCTGGCTCGACGCTGACGGGAACGGGTCTTTTGTCGCTGACCGGCGGCAACCTGCCCGCGGAAGGCTCGTGCACGTTCTCGGTCACCCTGCAGGTACCGGTGGCCGCTGTGCCTGGCGCCTATCCGAATGTCACCAGCACGGTTACGGCCGATGTTGCTGGCTCCCCGATCACTGGTGATCCGGCGGCCGAGACGCTGTTCGTGGATACCGCACCGCTGCTCACCAAGACCTTCCTGACCAGCCCGGTCGGTGGCGGCGACACCACGACGGTCGAGTTCACGATCACCAACACGAGCACCACCGAAGCCGTCTCCAACATGATGTTCAACGACGACATCTCGGCGTTCCTGTCGGGCGCGACGGCGTCGAACCTGCCTGCGGCCGGATTCTGCGGTGCGGGATCGGTATTCTTCACGCAGTTCATCGTCGGCAATCTCAACCTGTCCATGATCGGCGGCAACCTGCCCGCGGCGGGCTCCTGTACGTTCTCTTTTGATCTGCTGATTCCAGCCGGTACGCCGGCTGGCACCTATGTCAACGCCACAGGGCCGATCAGCGGTGAGATTGCTGGCACGGCCCGGCTCGGCCGGCCGGCGACGGCAAGCCTCGATGTGGTGGCGGCACCGATGCTGACCAAGCAGTTCACGGACGATCCCGTACAGCCCGGTGACACGGTAACCCTCGAGTTCACGCTCGCGCACAGCGAGTTTGCCCCGGCCGACGCCACGGCCATTGCTTTCACGGACGATCTCAACGCGGTGGTCGCCGGGCTTGCAGCCGTCGGCCTGCCGCAGAACGACATCTGCGGTGCCGGTTCTCAGATCTCCGGCACGACCAATCTGACGTTCACCGGCGGCACCTTGACGCCGGGTGCATCGTGTACCTTCTCGGTCACCCTGCAGGTGCCCGTGGCGGCGGCGCCAGGAAGCTTCCTGAACGACACGTCGAACGTCATGGCGACGGTCAGCGGTCTGGCGACGATCGGTCAATCGGCCGCCGACGCGCTCGACATCACGGGCCTGATGTTGAGCAAAGAATTCATCGACGACCCCTTGATTCCCGGTGAGATCGGCACGCTGCGCTTCACGATCGACAACACCAGCTCGACCGCCGATGCGACTGGCATGTTCTTCACCGACAGCCTGAACACGACGCTGCCGGGCCTGGCCGCGGTCGCACCCTTGCCAACAGAGCCTTGTGGTGTCGGATCTTCGATCAGCGGCACGACGTTCCTGATTTTCGTCGGCGGCAATCTGACTGCGGGCACCTCGTGCACGTTCGATGTCATGGTCCAGGTTCCGGGCGGGGCGCCGAACGGAAGCTTTGGCAACCTCACGAGCAACCTGACCGCGACCATCGGTGGTTCGGCGGTCGCTCTGCCGCCGGCCTCGGACAACCTCACGGTGACCGATGAGCTGCTGTTCATCGAGAAGACCTTCCTCGACAATCCGGCCATGCCGGGTGAGACCGTTTCGCTCGAGTTCAGCATCGACAATCTGGATCCGGCCGAGGCGGTTGCGGGGATTATTTTCACCGATGACCTCGACGCCGCGCTGACCGGCCTGGCCGCGGTCGGTCTGCCGCTCAACGATGTCTGCGGCGTCGGATCGACCATCGCGGGGACCGGACTCCTGACCCTCACGGGCGGGACCGTACCGGCGGGCGGCAACTGCACCTTCACGGTCGATGTGCTGGTGCCCGTGGGGGCACCGCTGGGATCGACGGCGACGAACACCACGAGCGTGGTGGCTGGCACGATCGGCGGGCTGGCGGTGACCGGTAACGCCGCGACGGATGATCTGTTCATCGAAGCCGTGACGTTCACGAAGTCCTTCGACGGGCCGACGGTTGCCGGTGGCACGCCGATGCTCACGTTCAGCATCGAGAATCTGAGCGCGGTGACCAGCCTCACGAGTCTCTCGTTCTCCGACGATCTCGACGCCACACTCACGGGCTTGGTGGCGACGGGCTTGCCGTTGAATGATGTGTGCGGAATGGGCTCAGTGTTCTCCGGAACCTCGCTTCTCACCTTGACGGGCGCCAGTCTCCTACCCGGAGGGTCGTGCACGATCATGGTGCCGCTCCAGGTTCCCGCGGCGGCCACGGCCGGCAGCTTCCCGAATATCACCAGTGACCTGAGCGAATCGGGTCTCACCTTGGCCGAGCCGGCGACCGCGGACCTCGTGATCGAGCCACCGCCGACCTTCGCCAAGAGCTTTGCGCCCTCGGCGGTCGGGCTGGGACTGACGAGCACCCTGGGCTTCACGATCGACAACTCGGCGAGCGTGCTCGGGGCAAACGATCTCGACTTCACGGACAACCTGCCGGCCGGCGTGGTCGTGGCGACGCCCGCGAATGCCTCGACGACCTGCACGGGCGGCACCCTGACGGCCACCGAAGGCTCCGGTGTCATCACCTACACGGGCGGTGGAGTGCTGGCCGGTGCGAGCTGCACCGTCACGGTCAATGTGGTGGGGAATGCGCTCGGCGCGCTCGACAACACATCGGGTGATCTCACCTCTTCCTCCGGCAACAGCGGGACGGCGACCGATACCTTGACGGTGGTTCCGCAGCCAGGCTTCGCCAAGGCGTTCGCGCCCAACCCGACGATCATCGGTGGGGTCAGCACGGTGACGCTGACGATCGACAACACGGGAAGCTCGGTGGCCGCCACGGCCCTCGACGTGACGGACAGCCTGCCTGCGGGCCTGGTGGTCGCCACGCCGCCGAACGCTTCGACGACGTGCACGGTTGGCACGCTGACGGCGACGGCCGGCGCGGCGTCCTTCTCTTACACGGGTGGCACGGTGGCGGCTGGGGCCACCTGCACGATCTCGGTCGACGTGACGCCGAGCGCCTCGGGTGCTCTGGTCAACACCACGGGTGACCTGACCTCGTCGTTGGGCAACAGTGGCACGGCGGCGGATACCTTGACGGTCAACCCCCCGCCAACCTTCGCCAAAGCCTTCGCACCCAACCCGATCCCGACCGGCACCACGACCACCCTGACGTTCACGATCGACAACACCAGCAGCACGGTCGGCTCACATGTGAACCTGACCGGTGATCTCACCTCGTCCCTCGGCAACTCCGGCACAGCCACCGACACCCTCGAGGTCGAAGCGGTGCCGCCGCTGTTCGCCAAGGCCTTCGCGCCCGACGCCATTGCGGTGAACGGCGTATCGACCCTGACCTTCACCGTCGACAACGCGGCAAACACTGTGGCGGTTGGTGGGATCGGCTTCACGGACGATCTGCCCGCTGGGGTGGTCATTGCCACACCGGCCAACGCGGCCAATGCATGCGGTGGCACCCTGACCGCGCCGGATGGCGGCAACCAGATCGTTCTGGCGGGCGGCACGGCACCGGCGAGTGCCACGTGCACGGTCAGCGTCGACGTCACCAGCGCGACGGATGGAACGTACGTCAACACCACGTCGACGCTGGCTTCGGATGCCGGTACGGGTACTACGGCCACGGCTACGCTGCGTGTGAATCCGGCGCCGACGTTCGCCAAGGCCTTCGGGCCGGACACGATCTTGCTCGGCAATACCAGCATGGTGACCCTGACGGTCGACAACACGGCCAGCACGGTCGATGCGACGGCGGTCGATGTGACGGACAACCTGCCTGCCGGGCTCGTCGTCGCCACGCCTGCCAACGCTACGACCACCTGCACCGGCGGCACCCTGACGGCCGTGTCGGGCGCGGCGCTCTTCTCGTACACCGATGGCACCGTGCCGACGGCGTCGACCTGCACCATTTCGGTCAATGTCACGGCAAACGCCGCGGGCGCCCTGGTCAACACCACGGACGAGCTGACCTCCTCGCTCGGCTCGAGTGGAACGGCCTCGGCCACCCTGCAGGTGAACCCGCCGCCGACCTTTGCCAAGGTGTTCGCACCCAACCCGATCCCGACAGGCACCAACAGCACCCTGACGTTCACCCTCGACAACACTGCCAGCACGGTGACGGCGACCGACATCTTCTTCACCGACAACATGCCCGCGGCCATCGTCGTGGCCATGCCGGCTGGCGCGTCAACGACCTGTACCGGCGGTACGGTGAACGCCATCCCCGGCAGCAGCGTGATCAGCTACGTCGGTGGCAGTGTCGCTGCGGGCGTGAGCTGCACCGTCACGGTCGACGTCACGAGCAGCATCGTGGGGTCGCACGTCAACGTGACCGGTGACCTCGGCTCGTCTTCGGGCAATAGCGGAACCGCCACGGATACTTTGGTCGTCGAGGCGGCCCCGCCGCTGTTCGCCAAGGTCTTCATGCCGGATACCGTGCTGCCGGCAGCTGTATCGACCCTGGTTTTCACCATCGACAATGGCGCCAATACGGTGGCGGTCGGCGGAATCGGCTTCACGGACAATCTGCCGGCACCGGTCGTTGTTGCCACACCGGCGAATGCCTCGACCACCTGCACTGGCGGCACCCTTACGGCGCCGGCCGGCGGCAATCAGGTCGTACTGACGGGTGCCACGGCACCGGCAAGCGGAAGCTGTGAGGTACGCGTCGATGTCGTGAGTCCGACAGCGGGAGCCTTCGTCAACACCACCTCGCCGCTGGCGTCCGACGCCGGTACTGGCACCACGGCCCAGGCCACCCTGACGGTGCTCGACGCGCTCGCATTCGAGAAGACCTTCACGGTCGACCCGGTGCTGCGCGGCGGCCAGGTCGATCTCGAGTACACGATCACCAACCCGTCCGCGACCTTCGCGGTCGAAGGACTCACCTTCGACGACGACCTCGATACGGTCCTGCCGGGTCTGGTTGCCATCGGCTTGCCGCTGAATGACACTTGCGGCACCGGTTCTCTGGTCGCGGGTGCCGATACGGTCACGTTGACCGGCGGCAGCCTGCCGGCGGGTGGCTCGTGTACGTTCGCGGTGACGGTGCAGGTGCCAGCCGATGCGGCACTGGGCACCTTCGTCAGCACCAGCGGGCCGCTTCAGGGCATGGTGGTGCCGACCCCGGGCGCCGGTGGCGGCATGCCGATCTCCGGACCGACCGCGAGCGCCAACCTGACGGTCAGCTACCTCGAGATCACCAAGGCCTTCGATCAGACGGGCCCGGCCATGGGCGG
>CALFAM010000117.1 GCA_937948815.1 uncultured bacterium | reverse complement strand
AGCGCGCTCCAGGACGCGCTTCGTGCCAACCAGATCGATCTGGAGACTCTACGGGCCCGGCTAACCCACGACGTTGCCTGGTGCGAAGGCGAGTCCCAGGCGCTCGACGAGATTCGGCATGCGGTGCAGGCTGCCGAGACGGTACTCACCGAGCGACGCCAGCGTCGTACCGCCCACGAGGCAGCGGATCGTCCCGAGATCGCCGAGGATGAAGCCGCCGAGCAACAGAAGCGCGCCATCGAGACGATGGAGCAGGCGGACGCGGCGCTGCAGACGCTGCAGCTCGCCAAACGCAAGGACGACGATGCCCGTGCGCGCGGCGACGCCCTGGCCGCTGAGATCGCGCAGCAGGAGGCGCGGTTCGCGCGCTGGGAGAAGCTCAACGAGGTCATCGGTTCCCACGACGGCCAGAAGTTCCGAAAATTCGCCCAAGGGCTGACCCTGGACAGCTTGCTCGGCTATGCCAACGTGCACCTGCGGGACCTGACGCCGCGCTATCACCTCGATCGGGTGCCTGGGGAAGATCTCGAGCTGCAGGTGATCGACCGCGATATGGGCGATGAGATTCGCGCCATCAATAGCCTCTCCGGTGGCGAGACGTTCCTGGCTTCCCTGGCCCTCGCCCTCGGGCTGTCGTCCCTCTCCGCGTCCGACACGCCGGTGGAATCGCTGTTCATCGACGAGGGTTTCGGTACCTTGGACCTCAAGACGTTGGAAACAGCGCTTTCGGCATTGGATGCCTTGCAGGCTTCGGGGCGTCAGGTGGGCGTGATCTCTCATGTCCAGGATCTGGGCCAGCGGATCGGTGCGCAGGTTCGGGTGACGCAGCTCGGCGGTGGCCGAAGCCGGGTCGAGACGGTCGGTGGCTTCTGACCCCGAAAGCCCGCTGCGATGCGCGCGGCTGTGGCCGATCGGGTGGCGGAATTCTTCGCCACTCGGGTGTGGGCAAGCTGGTAACGTTGCGCAGCGATCGGTCTGTGGCACGCCGAACGCTTCGCTCCAAGCGATCCACACCGGGCCGGGAATCCGAGGCTGATAGCGTGTTTCGCCCATGAGCGGCTTTGCTCGTTGACCCAGATGCTCACCTGCTTGAGGGGGAGCCGAGGTCGCACGGGATCGCGCCCGTGGTGACCGTGACACGGTTCTGAGCAGCGGACAGACTTCTCGAGCCCGCGCAGATGGCAACCTCCGATTCCATTCAGACCTGCCCGCACTGTCGCGTTTCCTTGCCCGAGGAACTGGCCGACGATCCGGGCATCGCCTGCCCGGCCTGCGGTAAAGGCGTTTCGGAGTCGGCCGGGAAGGATGATGTGGCCGACACCGCTGGCGGGCGGATCGTCAACGAACGCCTGGAGCTGGATGCCACGGTTGCGATCGACAGCGAAGGCACGACGACTTCGCCGATCGTTGCGCTCGGCGAGGTGCTGGCGGAGCGTTTTCGCATTGTCCGGCCGCTCGGCACCGGCGGCATGGGCGAAGTTTTCCTCGCCGAAGATCTGGAGATTGGCAGCCCGGTTGCGGTCAAGGTGGTCAAACCGTGGATGGTCGAGTCGGCGGAGGCAGCGTCTCGGCTGAAGCGCGAGGTGCGTTTGGCGCGCGACGTGACCCACCCGAACGTCTGCCGGACCTACGATCTCTACCGTCACCGCCGCGGGGATGACCAGGCGCCGCTGATTCTGGTCAGCATGGAGCTGCTCACCGGCGAGGACCTGGCACAGCGGATCAAGCGCGGGCCTCTCTCCGCGGACGAGACGGTGCCGATCTTGCGTCAGATCGCCCGCGGACTCTTCGCCGCCCATCGGCTCGGTATCGTCCACCGTGACCTCAAGCCGAGCAATGTGCTGCTGGTACCGGAGACCGGAGGCACCCGTGCGGTGGTCACGGACTTCGGCATCGCGTGCCAGACCGAGGCGGCGCGCACCCAGGAAGACCTGACCCTGACCCAGACCGGCATGACCCTTGGGTCTCCTGCCTACATGGCGCCCGAACAGATCACCGGTCAGCCGACTTCGCCGGCGACCGACGTCTACGCGCTCGGAGTGGTTGCCTACGAGATGTTGACTGGCCAGCAGCCGTTCCAGGGCGACTCGCTGTGGCTGGTGGTGACCAAGCGCCTGACCGAAGAACCGGTACCGATCGAAGAGCTGGTGCCCGACCTCGATCCACGGTTGCGTGCGTTCACCCGTCACTGCCTGGCGCGCGATCCCGCGGAGCGCTTCGCGCACATGGACGAGGTGCTCCAGTTCCTGGATCTCGGTGATCCGGGTTGGGAGGCCTACGGACGCAAGAGCGCTTCATTGTCCTCGGCGGTGCGTGCGCAGCGGAAACGCTGGCCGCTCCTGGTCGCTGCTGGCGCAGGTGTGCTCGTGATCCTCGCGCTGATCGTGCTGGGGCCTTGGCGCGGCGAGGTTGCGGACCCGCCAGAGGTCGGCACGGAAGCGACGCTGGACACTGTGCAGCCGGACGAGAACGCTCCGCGCGATGCCGAGCGCGGCGTCGACGTGCCGGCGGAGATCGAAGACTCCGCGGCCGGTCCCGGTGAAGCGGTCGCCATCTCGCCTGCCGTGGCAGCTGTCATCGATGCAGCCCAGGCGGCACTCGACCGTTTGGATGGTCAATCCGCGCGCGAGGTGCTGGCGGAGCCGCTGGCTGCGGAGCCCGAGAATCCCCACCTGCTCGCGCACCTGGCCGATGCCTGGATGCTGCTGGGGCACGATGGGCAGGCGGCGCAGGCGGCCGAGAATGCCCGGCGGGTGGCCGATGGCCTGCCGCGAGAGCAGCAGCTCGCGATCGAGACGCGTTTGCTGCGCGCCACCGGCAAGTGGCAGGAAGCGCGCGACCTGGCCTTCTCACTGTCGAACTACCATCCCGAGAATCTCCGCTATGGCTTGTGGGCCGTCGAAGCCCTGCTCAGTGTCGGCGAGACCGCCGAGGCCGTGATGCGGATTGACCAGCTTCGAGCATTGCCCGAACCCGCGCGTAACGACCCGCGCATCGATCTGTGGGCCGCCCGTACGGCCCAAGCTGCCGCGCGTTTTCGCGATCAGATCGCACGCGCCCAATCCGCCTTTGATCGGGGGCGCGAGATCGATGCAAGCCTGCTGATGGCTGAGGCGCGCCTGGTCGAAGCCGTGGCGCGGGTGCGTCTGGGCGAAGTCGAGCAGGCCATGGGCGCGGCCCAGGCTGCCTATGACCTGGCTGAAGAGGCGGACGACTCCTTGCGGCGAGCCGATGCGAAGCTGCAGCTGGCCATGGCGACCTTCTTCCGTGGCGACCTCGACGAGGCGCGCCGCATGGCCGAAGACGCGTTGATTCGTTTCGAGGATCTCGGCAACTTGCAAGGCCAGGTACGGGCCCACGACATCATTGCGTCGACCCGGCAGGCCAGTGGTGATCTCGATCGTGCCGAGCATCACCTCACCCGTGCCTTCGAGCTCAGCGAGGTCGCCGGCGTGCCGGTGCTGACCAATCGCGTACGCCACAACCTCGCGGATCTCGGCAAGGCCCAGGGGCGCTTCGACGAGGCCCTGACCCGTTACCAGGAGGCCCGCACGGTCTATGCCCAACAGGGCGACGCGCGTGGCGAGGCACGGGTGCAGATGACCCTGGCAACGCTCGAGCTTCGTCTCGGGCGACCGAGCAAGGCGCTCGACAGTGCGACCGCCGCCCAACGTTGGTTCGCCGAGCACCAAGAGACCCGTCCGCTGGGATTCTCATCGGTGGCGAAGAGCCGAGCCCTCTTCGCCCTGGGTCGGCTATCGGAAGCGGAGGACGAGGTGTCGGCGGTTCTTGCCTCGGAGCCCGAGGCACCGGTCCTGGAGGCGGCGTTGACCGAACGGGTACGCCAGCTCCTCGCCAAGGGCCAGTCGAGTCAAGGCTCGGCGGGCCCGGACGCGTCCAGCAGCGTGAGCAACCGCGAGATCGTCGATGTGCTCGAACGCCTCGAACGGACAGCGCAGGCCATGGGTGAACCGAGCCGGATCGCCGCGGCCGAAGGCCTGCAGGCGCGAGCCGAGATGGCTGCTCAGCGAGACTACGACGCCGTCACCCGGCTGACCCCTTGGTTGCGGGGAAACGACGTTGGCGATGTTCTGGTCCAGGCCCAGCTCGAGCATATTGCCGCGGAGGCGTACCTGGAACGGTCGCGCACGGGACTCGCGCGGGCAGCCCTCGAACGGGCCCGGGAGCACCTGTCGCAGACCCGGCATCAAGAGATCGAATGGCGAGGTGAGATCCTTCGCTCGCGGGTGCTTGCCAGCCAGGCGCCGCGCCGCGCCTTGCGCCGCCTCGCCGAGATCGAGAAGCGCGCAGCGACGGCCGGCTTTCTCATCATTGCCCTCGAAGCCCGATTCCACCGCGGACGCCTGGGCAAGAATCAAGACGTGCTCGCTGCACTGGCGGAAACGGCGTCTTCCAACGGTTTCGAAGGCGTGGTGCGCGCCGTCCGCGAAGATCGTTCCTGCACGGGCTGCTTCTGAGCCCCCTTGACCCTATGCTCCGAGCTTCGGCAGGAGCAGCTCGGTCACCTTGGCGCGGCGCGTCCGGCTGACCGGGCAGCGAGCGCCGTTCGAGAGCTTGAGGCCGAGAGCGCCCTTGATCAGGTGTTCGACCTCGGCCACATGGTGCAGGTTTACCAGTGCCTGCCGGTGAACCCGCAAGAAACGTCGCGGGTCGAGCTTGGCCTCGAATGACGCGAGGGAAGCGCGGACCAGGTAGCCGCGCCGAGACGTGTGGACGCGAGCACAGTAGTCCTGGCTCTCGATCCAAACGACGTCTCGCGTTTCCAGCAGAAGGGTACGGTCGTCGCGCTGCACGGGAATGCGGGTCAGGTAGGTTGCCGCTGGCTCCGGGGGGGCGGTCGCGTTGTCTCCGAGCGTCTGGCTGACTGCGGCAAGCCGCTCCGCAAGCCCGAGGATCTGCCGTTCGCGTACCCGCTGCTTGGCACGGGTCAGGGCGGCGAAGAAGCGGTCGTCAGCAAAGGGCTTGACCACGTAGTCGATCGCTTCACGCTCGAAAGCCTCAGTGGCGTAGTGGCTGTAGGCCGTCACAAAGACCACCGCAGGCAAACGTGCGGGATCAATGGCTTGCACCACCTCGATGCCGCCGCGCTCGGGCATCTCGATGTCGAGGAAGGCGATGTCGGGCCGCAGGCGCTCGATCAGCGCGATCGCTTCCAGACCGTCACCCGCCTCGCCGACCACCGTGATCTCGGGATCTCTCGCAAGGAGGTCTCGGACGAGTCCGCGCGCCAGGGGCTCGTCGTCGATAACGACGACATCGAGCTTGCTCATGGTGCTGCCCTCGAGATCTCGCCCGCGTGGGAGGCCTGCTCGCGGTCTTCCGCGCGAACGGGGATCTGAATAACGACCTCGGTGCCGCCTGAATCGCGATCCCGAATCTGGATCGAAGCCTCGTCACCATAGTGTTGGTGCAGGCGGGAACGGATGTTTCCGAGGCCGATGCCGGTGGACTGGTCGAGGTCGAAGCCGGCGGGGAGTCCTTTGCCGTCGTCGGCCACCGAGAGGTGCAGGATGCCATTCTCACGTACTGCTCGCATGGCGATTCTGCCGGGGCCGGATCGTGGTGCGATGCCGTGTCGGATGGCATTCTCGACCAGCGGCTGAAGCAAGAGGGTGGGAACCGGCACGGGCGCGCAGGCTGCACCGATCTCGAAGCTGACCTGCAGGCGGTCGGCAAAGCGGACTTGCTGGAGCGCTGCATAGCGTTCCACGAAGGCGACCTCGTCACGGAGCGGCACCAAGGGGCCGCGCGAGCTGTCGAGGGTGGTGCGAAGAAGCTCGCTCAAGCCGACCAGCATGTCGAGCGCCTGGGTGTCTTCCTGGCGCCGTACCAGCGCGGCGATCGTGTGGAGGGTGTTCATCAGGAAGTGAGGCTGGATCTGCAGGCGCAGCGCTTCGAGCTGCGCTTTGCTGAGCTCGGCCTCGAGCTTCGACTCACGGAGCGCGGCTTCGCGCGCCTCGCGTGCTCCCGCCATACCGTAGCCGACGGCGAGCAGGACGCCGAAGATCAATGGGTCGGCCTTCCACCACGATGCCGCCTCCCGGCTGATGCAGGTTGTGAAGGAATAGCGCGCCACTGGTTCGTAGGCTTGCAAGATGAAGGAGATGGTCGCGGTAGAGAGAACGTGGGCGGCGGTCAAGACCGTCATCTGGGCGATCAGTCGCACGGGCCAGAGGGCCTGGTCGAGCCGCCGCTGGCTGCTTGCTCGAACGAGCCGCCCGCCCGTGGCCACGACCCAGGGCCCAGCAGCCACCCAAAAGCCCCAGCCGCCAAGATGCCAGAGGAAGATCCGCCACCAGTCGTGGCCATGATCGAGCATGGCCACATAGGTACGGCTCGAGGTGACGATCGAGACCACCGCCGCGCCAAACCACGCAACGAACAGGATCCAGCGTCTTGAGATGGCCTCGCGGAGCATGTTCGACCTGCCGAACGCGAATCCTAGTACCGGCGATGGCGATGCGCACGCAGTACGCAGGGAACGGTGGAGAGAGCTGGCGAGGCGTCAGCCCCGCGCAGGCAGCGGGCGCGGCGGAACGGGCCGGGCAGTGCCTCGGCCCTGTCGGCTACCAGATGACGTGGCGGGGATTCATGCCGCCGCAGCCGTTCTTCGCGAACGGACGGCCGCAACCACCGGTGTAGCAGGTGTCGCCGCTGAAGCCCCCGGCGTTGATCTTGGTGATCCACGCCTCGACCTTGGCGCGGACCTGGTCGGCGTCGTAGCCATGCTTGGTGATCAGCAGGTTCGACAGGCCCCAGATCGAGCGCGACATGTTGCACGGGCAGCAACAGGTGTAGGCCGAGTTGTTGCTGCAGCACGGAGCGGGCAGGGCGGTGAGCGCTGCTTTCTTGATCGCTTCTTGCTCGTCGGTGAGCTTGATCGACTGCTCGAGCGCGATGAACTCGACGGTCTGGGTCTCGATGTCGGTGAACGGCACCGGGTCGTCGGTGGCGGCGAGCCATGACGGCAGGCTGACCGCCAGGGCGGTCAGGACCAAGATCGCGGTCAGGGCATAGTGGCGAGAAGACGGTGCTTGAATCGAGCGGCTCATGATGTTTCTCCTGCGAAAGGCCAAGCCAGGGCCGCAATGAGGAGATTGCGGTGAGGCAGTACGGTGGGGCGATCACGGTGAGGCCACCACCTGTCGGTCGCATCATATCGTGCCATCACGCGAGGGCATTGGACCGACTGGGCGTGCGGGTCGCAGCGGTCGCGTGATGGCTTGCATGATGCTTCGCCGAAGGTGGTCGCTCAGTCTTGGGTGTAGTCGGTACCCACCACGCGCTTGATGCGGGTGCCTGCGGCGAGGCTGGCACCTGGGTCGTCGACCTGGTTGATGCGAGCCAGCTCATCGAGGTCGATCGAGGACGGGTGGGCGCGGGCGTAGGCTTCGAGCGTCATGTCCCGTCGGAGCGTGACCATTTCGAGGCGGCGTGGCTCGGCCTGCAGGTAGCGCCGATCGCGCAGCCGGCGAAGCGACTGCACCGAGCGTTCGGCAGCGTCTTCGTGGCGCGACCAATCGTCAGGCAGGGCATAGGCAACGAGCTGGTAGACCCGGTTGTCGAGCTCGGCGAAGGCGACCCCGCCGCGAAACCGTTCCTGCTCGTCCTGGACCAGACGAAACTGGCTCGAGGCCAGACCGTTGCGGTTGATCCAGCGTCCAGCCGACTCGACACCGTCCTGTTCGAAGAACTTGTCCGCGGCGGCGCGTGCATCGTCGCCTTCGGCCAAGGTCAGCACGACGGCGGCCTTCTGGTCCGGCTGGATGGCGATCACCGCCTGACGGGTGTTGCGGGTCTTCCAATCGCTGGGAAACGTGAGCTCGAATGCGAGATCCGGATGGTAGAAGACGTTCTCGCGAAAGAAACCCTGGCGGGGATCGTCGCCATACGCGACGCCGTCGATCTGGTCTTGGTACCGCCCGCGATGATGGGGCGCATCGGCCAGCTCCGGCGGCACGGCCTCGAGCATGCGGCGAATACGCTCTTCGCGGTCCTCCGGGGCCGGGTGAGTCGACGCGAACGACGGCAGCCGATCGCCGCCCGCCGCAGCGCTGACCCGGCCGAGGGTGCGGAAGACATCCGCCAGCGCCCCCGGCGGCTCGTCGACCCGGGTCATGTAGCGAAAGCCGAGGGCGTCTGCCTGACGCTCGTCGTCGCGCCCGAACTTGAGAAACAGCATGCCGGTCGCCTGCTGCGCCAGGCCGCCGAACTGCTGGGCCATCTCCGGGGCGGCGATCACGCCGGCAACCAGGCCGACCTGGGCGAGCTGGGCCTTGGTCATCTGGTTGACGCCGTGACGGGCGGTCACGTGACCGATCTCGTGACCGAGAACGCCGGCCAGCTCAGCCTCGGTGCCGAGGTGGGCGAGAATGCCGCGGGTGATGTAGATGAAGCCGCCCGGAAGCGCGAACGCGTTGACCACGGGATCGTCGACCACGCGGAAGGTCCATGGTAGGTCGGGACGCTCGGATTCAGCCGCCAGGGCCTGGCCGAGATCGGACACGTAGCGCTGCAGCTCCTCGTCTGGGTAGAGGCCGTATTGGGCGACGATCTGCGGGTCGGCCTCGCGACCGAGCGCGATCTCCTGGGCCTCGCTGTAGAGATTGAGCTGGCGTTTTCCGGTGGCTGGATTGACCGAGCAAGCAGCGCTCAACAGCAAGCTACCAGCGGTGAAGGTTGTGAATGCGATCCGCGAGACTTTCGTCATGACCTGAGCTCCTCGATCCGAGAGACGCGCGCCAAGAGACGCGGCAACGATAGCGCGCGACCCTGCAACGTCTTGCGTCGCCGATTCTCGACGACCAGCCTTTCTTTCGACATTGCATGTTGCCCTACGCCAGCGCCGGGCGCGGCCGTCAGGCACAGTAGCGCGTGACCAGGCTGCGGAAGATCTCGCCGCCCTGTCGAAACTCGTCCTTGGGAATGCCTTCGTTCGGCTTGTGGGCGACCTCGATGTTGCCGGGTCCGAAGATCAAGCAGTCCAGGCCACATTCCTGCAGCCATCCTGCGTCCGTGGCATAGGAGGCCGAGACCGTCGCTGACTGCTCGCGCAAGCCATAGAGGTGACTGCAGAGATCGTTGTTCTCGTCAGTCAAGAGTGGCGGGCTGCTGCACACGACCTCGACCTCGACACTGACTCCGGGGCTGCCGGCCACGGCGTGCTCGATCGCTTCGGTCGCTCGCCGTGCATAGGGCTCGGCGGCCATTCCGGGAAGAATGCGCAGGCCGAGCTCGATGTCGCAGCGCGCGGGCACGACATTGACCGCGCTGCCGCCACGCACGATGCCGACGTTCAGCGCTACGAACGGGACGGCCGGGAAGTGCTCGGCATGCGGGCAAGGCTCGGTCAGGAGCGTCTCGCGCAGCTCGGCGAGTGCCGTCACCGCCCGCGCGGCGGGCTCGATTGCACTTCGGCCGAGATGCGGATAACCACTATGGGCCTCCTGGCCGCGGAGCGTCGCCCGCATCTTGAGGTGTCCCTTGTGCATGCGAACCACATCGAGCGACGTCGGCTCGCCGATGATCGCGCGCCGAGGGAGCGGACGGTCGCGGGGCCACGCCTGGGCGAAGTCGTGGGCGCCGATGGTGCCGATCTCTTCGTCATAGGTGAGGACGAGCACGAGGGGGTTTCGGAGTCCCTGATCTGCAGCTTCCGCAGCGGCATTGATCGCGATGGCATCGAAGCCCTTCATGTCACAGGCGCCGCGACCGACCAGGCGGTCACCGGTATCCGTGAGCGCGAAGGGGTCGCTCTGCCACTCCGGCTCCGTCGCAGGTACGACGTCCATGTGGCCCGAAAGCAGCAAACCATCTACGGTCTCAGGGTCGACCGCTGGTCCAACGAAGACCGCCAGGTTCACTTTGTCGCCATCCGGCGACGGCAAGCGCTCGACGACCACGCCGGGCCGGTCGAGGTAGTCACAGATGAAATCGGCGATCGGCAGGTTGCTGTTGCAGCTCGTGGAGTCGAAGGCCACGAGGCGCGCGAGGAGCTCAGAGTCGGAGAGGATCGCGTGTGCCATGCACGCTACCTTAGCTCGGATTGACAGGCGATCGCACGCCCGCCCGCGCGTACCAGCCGCGAGCGGGGGTCACCCGGTCGCAAGGAGCGGGAAGCGCACACGGTAGCGCACCAGATTCCGCGATTCGTCGGTGTCTTCGTCCACATCCAGGGTCGCGCCATTCCGCTTCGCGATGCTGGCGAGGGCTGCAAGCGCCGAGTCCTGGGTCGACAACGAGGTCGATGACCGTGCCTGCGTCTCCTCGCCCTCGAGGTCTCCGTCCTCGAAGCCGAGCGGGCGCGTGACCCAGACTTCCAACTCGGCGCTTTCGTGACCGAGCTCCTGATCGGCTCTCGTCGGGTTGTCTTGTGTCGACTTCCTCTGTGCGGCACGGACGTGGATTGCGCTTCCCAGCGGGGCGCCGTCGAGCGCGCGCAGGGAAAGGCCGAGAACGAGCTGCTCGAGCTGATGGCGGTCGGCCCGCACGGGCAGACACTCGCTCTCACGCTCGACCACCATCTCGGTTTCCAGCGGGATCACGCGTTCGAGGAAGCTGTCAGCGACCGCGCCGACCACTTCACCGAGATCGACGACCCGCGGTGCCGGTTGTTGCGGGCCGGCAAAGACCAAGAGCTGACGCGTCACGCTGGCGGCTGCCTCGGCTGCTTGACGAATTTCCGCGACGTCCTTTCGCGACGGTCGTGCGTCCTCGAGCATCATCAGCTCGCTGCGTCCGAGAATCACGGTGAGCTGGTTGTTGAAGTCGCGAGCCAGCCCTCCGACCAGTCGGCCAGCGATCTCGGCCTTCTGAGCTTGTTGAAGCTTGGCTTCGAGGTCGAGCCGGTCGGTGATGTCACAGACTGCGATGGCCTGGGTCGTTGCCACGGCGTCGGCAAACCCGCGGGTGCGAATCTCGGCGCGAAAGGTCGTCCGGTCGCGGCGCAGCCCCTGAACTTCGACCGGGACCTTGCGCGCACGCCGCAGGCGTTTGCTCAGGCGGTTGCGGTCGATCGGTCCGATCAGCTCGGCGATGCTACGGCCCTCGAGCTCGCCGGCCGCGTAGCCGAACATCGATGCGAGCTGGTGGTTGGCGCCGATGATGCGCCCATCCTTCATCTCGGCGATTCCTTCGAACGCGGCTTCGGCAAAACGCATGGTCCGCCGCTGTGCGGCCCAGGATGATTCGCGCAGGCGGCGCTGCTCGATGACGGCCAGGGATCCGATGCCGGCGGCGCCGAGTAGCACTACGATCTCGCGTATTGGGCGAAACGAGTGATTCAGCAGATCGAAGCCGCAAGCCGTGAGGTGCAGTACGGGCAGCACGACGGCAGCGGGTACCAATAGGCTGTTTGCTGCGACCGGCAAGGTGCTGGACATCGGCCTGTGGACGGAGGTGTCCGGCAGCCCGTGTCGGATGCGGGCTGCTACGGCGAGCGTGGCAAGCGCGACGAACCACCATGGCCCACCGAGTGGCCACAGCGCGAGCGTGAGCGCCAACAAGCCGTGAATCCCCCGCCAGCGACGCTCGGCTCCCTGGCGTAAGGCCAAGTAAGCGTGAGCCGCGGCCAGCCCCAAGGCGACAGACGTGCCGACCAGCTGCAAGCGAGCGTCTGCAGCGGCGAGCGAAGAGCCCGTCCTCACGTTCAGCAGGCCAAAGTAGACGGCCAGCCCGAAGGCCAAGATGACCGCGCCCATCCACTGCGATCGACGGGCCGGGTGCAGCCCGCGATGCCGTCTTCCCGTGCCGGGGGCGCTCAGCAACGCCAAGGCGACAAGCAAAAAGAACAGCATGCGGGCGATGTCGACCGCCATCAGCATCTGGGCGAGGTGAGCCTCGGGTACCCGGGTCGGTGGCTGCCCGGCGACCAGACGATGCGCCACGGCGCGGGCGCCGGCCCCGGTGCCGAGCGCGGCGACCCACAACCACCAAAATGCCTGCTCCGAGGTCGGACGCCTGGCGAGCCCAGCAACGATCGAGATCGCCGCGCCGAGGACGGCGGCCCAGGCAGCCAACAAGGTCAGGGGCGGAGCCGCCGGCGCCTGGATGGCGATCAGCGTCACGATGACGATCGCTCCGGGCAGCCCGAAGCGCACGAGCGGGTCGTGCCACAAGAGTTGGGCAAGCGGGCGCTCGAGCAGCCTGGCGTTCGGCGAGGCGGAGATGTTGGGCAAATCAGCGGTTCCCTCCGCGGCCGACAGGGAACGACGACCAGCTGTCGAGCTGCTTCACGTGTCACCAGCCGGCCCAGCCGGAAACCGGCGTGTGTACAGCGTGGCCCGAGCTCGCGAGCTTCTTTGCGGCCGGGCGATTTGGCCCCGGAACGACCTCACGCGACCGGCATTCGAATCTCAAGAGCTGCGCCCCTTCGGTGACGGGTCGCAAGGCTTGTAGTCGAAGGGTCAAGTTAACAATCGGAGTGAAAGCTCGTCAATGGCAGAGCTTCGCCATTTTCTCTGTTGGGTGAGTGATTGTGGAATGAGCGTGGCATCGTTCATCGATCGACGTAAATAGGACGATGGGTGCGTCGGCGCCAATCACTCACGCCGCAGGCGCACGTACGTCAAGCTGCCGCCGAATTGTCGGCGAGGAGACCACGGACAGTCTTGGTGAGCTCAGCGAGAGCAAAGGGCTTGCGCAAGAAGGCGCCCGCGGTATCTGCGATCTGCTGGTGCAGCTCTTCACGGGCGTAGCCCGAGACGAAGAGAACTTTGATTCCCGGCCGGCGATCGATGATGGCGCGTGCCAGCTCGGGGCCGTTCATTTCGGGCATGACGACGTCGGTGAGAAGCAGGTCGATCGGGCCGTCGTGCTCCTCGACCATTTTGAGGGCCTGCCGGGGCCGAACCGCTTGCATGACATCGAAACCCTGGCGTTCCAGGTACTTTCTCAACATCGTGCCAATGGCTGGGACGTCTTCGACGACCAGCACCCGCTGTCTCCGAGACAGTCCGATATGTGAAATGTGATCAGTCTCCAAGGTTGCTTCCTCGGGTTCGGATTGGGTGGTCGGCGGGGTTCGCGTGATCGGTAGGTACACGCGGAATACCGTACCCCAGCCCAGGTCGCTCTCGACAGTGACCCCTCCTGAGCTTTGCCGAATGATGCCGTAGACCGTGGCCAGGCCCAAACCCGTGCCCGTCGACTTGGTGGTGAAAAATGGGTCGAACAGCTGGGGGAGAACAGCCGGTGCGATGCCGACGCCGGTGTCCTTGACTGTTAGGCACAAGTATTTGCCCGCGGGCACGTTCAGACCATATGCAGAAAGTTCGTCTTCGAGGTCCTCGATCGAAGTGCTGACCTCGAGCTTGCCGCCGTTGGGCATGGCGTGTTGGGCATTGAGCGCAAGGTTGAGGATGAGCTGCTCGATCTGGCTTCGGTCCGCACGGACCCATGCAGTCTCGGCGCTGAGCGAGAGATCGAGCTCGACGTTCTCCGGAATCAGGCGCCGGATCATGGTCTCGGCGGATGCAGCGGTTACAACATTGATGTCGAGCAACTCCGGCTGCGGGTTCTGCTTGCGAGCAAAAACCAAGAGCTGCCGCGTGAGGTTGGCGGCCATCTCGCCCGCATGCTTGATTTCTTCGAGTCCGGCTTGCTGTTCTCTGCTCGCCTTTGCAAAGAGCAGCTCGCAGCGACCGATGATGACGGTCAAGAGATTGTTGAAGTCGTGCGCAATACCACCGGCGAGCCGACCGATGGCCTCCATCTTCTGTGCCTGACGTAGCTGGGCTTCGAGCTGGTAGCGTTCGGTGAGATCGCGAACCGCCAAGACGTACGATCCCTTTTCGGCATGCTCGGTTTCTCGTACCCGAATTTCGGCGCGGAAGGTCGTGTGATTCTTGCGTAAGCACTCGATTTCCATCGGGCGCGTGCGCGCACTGATCAGATGGCGCGGGAGCTCGTCACGGTCAGCAGGGGCCACGAGGTGGGCAACCGCCTCGCCCAGCAGCTTCTGTGTGCCGACGTTGAAAATGGTTGCGAGCTGATCGTTGGCATCCACGACCCGCTCGTCGTCCACCACGGCGATGCCTTCGAAGGCCGCCTCGGCCAGGCGCCGCAAGCGCAGCTCGACGGTCTGACGTGCCTCTTGCGCCCGGACCTGGTCGGTCAGGTCGCGGTAGGACGCAACAATGCCCATCAGCTTGCCTTCGATCTTGAGCGGCACGCCGAAGATCTCGACATCGATCATGTGGCCGTCTTTGTGACGCCGTTGGCTGACTGCGTTGGCGCGCTCTCCGTTCAGAACCTGAACGCCGATCTTGCGTGCTTCGGGCTCGCGCTCCTCGGGGATCAGCAAGGAAATCACGGTCCTGCCTTCGAGCTCGGCCAGGCTGTACCCGAAGAGCCGCTCGAAAGCGGGATTGCAGAGCTGAACACGGTACTCGGCATCGAGGCTGAGGATCGCCAGCGGACTGTGCTCGATGAGCGCGTCGAGATAGGTGCTGCGCTCGATGGCCTGCTTCTCTGCGGTTCTTCGATTTCGTTCGGCGGAAAGCGCGTGGCGACGGAGTTGCTTGTGCTCCAGCAACGCCAGGCCGGTGAGCACGGAAACACCGACCATCAGCAAGATTTCTCGCGCGGGCTGCAGATCGCGATCGAGCAGACCGAGCGCATGCAGCGCGAGGTGACCACCGGGTAGCGCGACGGCGGCCAGCAGCAGCGGGCTGCCGAACCGAGGGAGCGTGTCGAGCAGTCGCGGCGCCGACCTGCGGTCGTCCTCTGCCAGGAGCACACGGCCTCGAATCGCTGCCGCGAGCGTGAGCAATGGCAGGTTCCACAGCATGTTGAGCGCTGCGGAGGACGGCAGCGTGATGGTATTGGCATAGGTGAGACCTTCGAGTAAATCGAAGACCGCCCAACAGGCCGCGGTGAGGCCGAGTCCGAAATAGAGCACGGACCACCGCCCGACACTCGTGTGCGCGAGTGCCGCGTAGATCACCATCACGGTGACGTCGAGAGAGACATAGAGATCGAACGATGGTAGCCACGAAAGGTAGAGCTGCGGCTTGAGGTGACCAGGAATCAGCGCAAAGTAGATCAGCAGGCCGAATGCCAGTACGGTCGATCCGACGAGCTGGAGCTTGCGCAGTCGATCGCCGAACGGGTTGGCTTCGAGCCGATGCGGCGCGTTGACTGCTGCCAGCATGAGCAGGAGGTAGAACGCCATATAGAGGCAATCAGTCGCCAGATCGAAAGCCTCGCCGTTCCATGACTGGGGCGTCGCCACGTACGCCACACGAACGATCAGCCAGCAGCCGAGGGCCATGGTCCAGAGGGACCAGAACTGCCGCTCGCGACGTTCCATCGCGGCGATGCCGGCGGCAGCGATCCAGGTGATCAGCACGACCGTCACGAGATCGACCCATAGTTCTCGTTTCTCGGCCAGCGACTCGCCGCCCCAAGGCAGTGATACGAGGAAGATGAGCGTGCAGAAGCTGAGGAAAATCTTGTCGCGAAGCAGTGCCGCGACGAGTTTTTTGCCGAGCACGATGCGGCGGGCCGCCGTCGCGGCCATCAGATTTCCAGCCTCAGCCAAACGTAAAGCACGCCCTTCTCCCTCGTAGCGGAACTGCTCGCCGACGGCCGGACACTCGATTGTCTCCCCGATCGAATGCTGAGCTAGTCGGCATCATCAACGTAGCAGGCGCTTCCGACTAAGGTCAATGTGACAAGTGTCGAGTTGTCTCGTCATTTTGACTGCGGCCCTGGTCGTGCCGCCAACTCAGCGGTCGTCACCCGTGAGCAGGTCGGGGCGTGATGGCGCTTTTGGGTGTCGATCGTGCGCCGGATGCCCGGCTCCGGTCCCGTGCCAACTGCTAAAGTGGCGGCATGACGACGCGAGCGAGGGATGCGCGAACGGATCTTTTTGTTGGTTTGACGCCGGATCGAGTCTTGTCGGCCGTGGAAGCAGCGGGGCTGTCGACGACCGGTGTCTGCTATCCACTGAACTCCTTCGAGAACCGGGTCTACGAAGTCGAGCTCGAAGACAAGAGCCGGGTGGTGGCGAAGTTCTACCGCCCGGAGCGGTGGCGCGAGGAGCAGATTCTCGAGGAGCACGGCTTGCTGGCCGAGCTGGTCGACGCCGAGCTGCCGGTATGCAGCGTACGAGCTTTTCCGAGTGGCCATACGCTCGAGTCGATCGACGGCATCTTCTACTCCTTGTCCGATCGCCGGGGCGGACGGGCGCCAGACGAGCTGACCCCGGAGCTTGCCGAGCGGCTCGGCATGTTCGTCGGTCGGATGCACGCGATTGCCGCGTCCCGGACCGAGGTTGCCCGTCCGCGGCTGGACGCCGAGCGCTACGTTCACCAGGCACTTCGCCGCATCGAGGACGGGCGCTTCTTGCCCGATCATTTTCGTCGTCGCTATCTCGATGCCGCTGAGCGAATCGCCGCCATCGCCCAAGAGCGGATGTCGGACGTGCCGGTCCACCGCATTCATGCGGACCTGCACCTCGGTAACGTGCTGCTGCGCGATGGTGAGCTTCGCGTGCTCGATTTCGACGACCTGGCGATCGGTCCAGCGGTTCAGGATCTCTGGTTGGCCTTGCCTGGCAGGGATGAGGAAAGCCTGGCGTTGCGCGCACGCATGATCGAAGGCTACGAGCGATTTCGGCTGTTCGACCACGCCCATCTGGCGCTAATCGAGCCGCTGCGCGGTTTGCGAATGGTCCGCTATGCGGGCTGGCTGGCGCGCCGTTTCGACGATCCGGCCTTCAAGGCGGGCTGGCCGCATTTCGGCACCGAGGACTATTGGCGTGGCGAGACCACGGATCTCGAAGAGCAGCTCGCGACCATCGAAGGGGAACGCCTCGTAGTGGCCCCTGAAGACCGCGCCCGCGTCGGTTTGGCTGGCGACGCGGCCACGGATGCTTCGGAGATGACCAACAAAGACTACTTCTGGGACTGGGAAGACGACTGATCAGGGCCGACGGGTAGGTCCGATTGTCACGGTAGGTCCAGGAAGCGGATGGTCACCGACCAACAGGTCTCTTGGGTCGGGTCGCAGGAACCAGCACCCTCGTCCGGATTGACCGAGAACGACAGCTCGATCGGCTCGTTTCCGTGGTGCGGAACCTGCGTGATCAGGCAACGATCGCCGGCCTCCTTGCACGGCCAGATGGACTCGGAGAAGCGGTAGATTCCCTGAGATGTCGTCAAGGTCGGTGCGCCGAGGATGCCGATGATCGGCGATGGAATCTCGACGCGCAGCGTATGGTGGGGCAGCGACTTTTCCCCTGGCCGGAGCTGAACCTCGGTCGTCGGCGCGGCAGGCGAGGCCCTGCGCACGACTGGGGCGGCGCGTGTCGGGCCAACGAGGGCGTTCGAGCCATTGTCGTTGGTCGGTGAGCTGGCACACCCTGGACAGAGATCCTGTTCGGGTTGTGGCCCCGCCCACGGCGTGGCGGACGCGCTGTAGAACTGACGGTCCGGGCACACCACGCCAGTCAGCAGACTGACGCCGTTTGGAACATGGAGCGGGCGATTCCCGCAGTCGTGTGGCGGCAGGACCGGCGGCAGGGAGCCGAAGGACATCGCGACGAGCTGTGGAAACGAGATCACCTTCTGAGGTGAGATCGTGGGGTCGAAGAGTGACCAGTCGACCGGGTTCGGAGATGGGATCGCGCATGCCGGATTCGCCAGGCACAGGTTGTTTCCCTGGCTGCAGGCGGCGGTCACCGCCGAGCACATTTCGACCACGCGCACATTCGGTGGCGAACCCAAGCCCGAGAAGAAGACGTCCGCGACCCGGGGCCCCGATGAGCCTGCGAGGAGGGTGCCACTGTCGTAGACCAGGGTCATGACCTGGTCGGCGGAGAGCGTTGGCTGGAAGCGCCAGACTGCTGCCGCCGCCGCGGACACCACAAGGGACGCGACAGAGCTGCCGGTCAGGGCCGAGGGCGGCGCCTGGAGCGTAGAGAACTTGGCGTAAGCATGATCGGCGAAGGCAACGCGCGGCGGCTCACTATGGATTCGAGCGTTGGCCAACGGTTGCCTGCTCAGATCGACTCCACCCGCGGCATAGACCAGCGGCACCGCTGCATTCGAAAGTTGAGCATCTTCGAAACCCAGGCAACTGTCGCTGTTCACGGCGCGCTGTTCCCAGGCCGCAGGGAGCATGGCGCCGTAGGCCG
>CALFAM010000116.1 GCA_937948815.1 uncultured bacterium | reverse complement strand
GGCAATGCCTCGCTCACCGGTGATCAGCAGCAGGGCGATCTCTCCGGTCGACCCCACGTGGCAACCGCCACAGAGCTCGAGTGAGAAGCCCGGAATCTCCACCATGCGCACCTGCTCGCCGTACTTCTCGCCGAACAGCGCCATCGCACCCATGGCCATCGCCTCCTCTCGATCGCGGACCGCGATCGACATCGGCGTGGCCCGGCGAATCTCGGCATTGACGCGATCTTCCACCGCGCGCAGGACCTCTGCGGTCAGCGGGCTGCCGTGCGTAAAATCGAACCGCAGGCGTTCCGGCGTGACCAACGATCCAGCCTGGCGCACGCCATCCCCCAGGACATCGCGCAGTGCGGCATGCAGCAGGTGGGTGGCGGTGTGGTTGCGCTCGGTGGCTTTGCGCAGGGCCTGATCGATCTCGAGCGAGACCTGATCGTCACGCGAGAGCGCCCCGGACTCGACTTCGACCTGATGGAAGATGGTGCCCGCCGTATCTTTCTGGGTGTCGACCACGCGGGCCACCGCGCCATTCGCCGAGCGGATCCACCCTCGATCGCCAATCTGTCCGCCGCCTTCGGCATAGAAGACCGTACGAGCCAGCACCGCCACGCCACGGTCGCCGGCCGCCAGGCTTTGCACTGGCTCGGCCCCACCATCGACCTCACGGGCCAGGCGAACGACGGTCGCACCTTCCTGCTGCAACTGGTCATAGCCTTCGAACGGGGTCTCGCCGAGCTCACCCTCCCCCGTGAGCGCCTGGCGCACGCTCGCCTTGCGCTTCTGCATCGACTCGGTGACCTCACGTGCGCGGGCGCGATGCTTCTCGCGCTCGGCCTCGAAACCCGCAGCATCGATACCGAGGCGCTCCTCTTCGGCAATCTCTCGGACCGCCTCGAGCTCCTGCCCGTAGGTCTCGTAGAGATCGAAGAGCACGGCGCCATCGAGCACGGTGGCACCCTGGCTGCGCGCGCGGTCGATCGCCGCCTGAATGTGCCGGGCACCCGTCGCCCGTGTCTGGAGGTACTTTTCTTCCTCCTCGCGGATCGTCACCTCGGTCGCCTGGCGGGTGCTCTCGAGCTCCTGGTAGTGATGGGCCAAGACCGTCCCGAGGACGGGAACGAGCTGATACAGAAACGGCTCTTCGAAACCGAGGCGCAAGCCGTGGCGGACGGCGCGTCGAAGCAGGCGGCGAAGCACGTAGCCCCGGCCGTCTGGCCCCGGAATGACGCCATCGGCGAGCAGGAAGGACACGGCCCGGAGGTGGTCGGCGATCACGCGCAGGGACACGTCACTGTCGCCGTCTTGGCCATATCGCCGGCCCGCGAGATCAGCCGTCGCGCGGATGATCGGCTGGAAGAGGTCCGTGTCGTAGTTCGATTCGACGCCTTGGAGCACCGCCGAGACACGCTCGAGGCCTGCGCCGGTATCGATCGACGGTCGAGCAAGCGGCTTGGTCGTACCGTCCTCGAAGCGCTCGTACTGCATGAAGACCAGGTTCCAGATCTCCAGGTAGCGGCCGTTCTCCGAGCCTTCGTCCCAGGACTCGGCGGGACGATCCGGCGCGCGATCGACGAAGATCTCGGAGCACGGACCACACGGTCCGGTCTCGCCCATGCTCCAGAAGTTGTCCTTGGCGCCACAGCGAAGAATGCGCTCCTCCGGCAGGCCCGAGATCTTCTTCCAGAGCCCCCAGGCTTCGTCGTCTTCCTCGAAGACCGTGGCGTAGAGGATCGCCGGGTCGAGGCCCCAGACGTCGGTGACCAACTTCCACGCCTGCTCGATCGCTTCGGCCTTGAAGTAGTCGCCGAACGAGAAGTTGCCCAGCATCTCGAAGAACGTGTGATGGCGCGGGCTCGGCCCGACGTTCTCGAGATCGTTGTGCTTGCCTGAGACGCGGAGACACTTCTGCGCGGTCACGGCACGCGGCGAAGGCGGCGTTTCGAGACCCAAGAAATTGTCTTTGAACTGCACCATTCCGGCGTTGGTGAACATCAACGTCGGATCGCCTTGGGGCACCAGCGGCGCGCTCCCGACCACCCGGTGGTCTCGGTCCGAAAAGAACTCGATAAAACTCTGACGGATCGCCTGGCTGTTCATGGCGTGCAGCTCTCAGGTCACGACCTCCGAGGCGCACGGCGCACAGACTACGCCAGCCTTCGAAGGTCAACTACATGTGGTGACCGGACGGGCGCCGGTCCGGTCGTGTTGCGGCGGCCCCGTAGTGCGACCGCGGGCAGCGAGCCCATCGACGATCGGCAGCCTAGCCGTACGGGTCGTCACCGAGGGCTTCGAGGGCGGCGACGATAGCACGCGGTGAAAAGCCGCGGCTCTCGAGGTGACGGGCCAGCGCGGCATTCCGCTTGGGTCCCGCCGGCCGGCTCGAACGCATCAGCCAACGCTCGGCGAGCTCCCGGGCCGGCTCGCGGTCGTCTTCGGGCACGTCTTCCATGGCGGCGTCGATCGTGGCCGAGTCCGCGCCGCGCTTCGAAAGCTCGGCGATCAGCTTGCGCCGGCCGATGCCACCGCGCCGCAACCGCTCGCGGACGAACGCTCGCGCGGTGGCATCGTCGTCGAGGAAGCTGTTGCGCGCCAGCTTTGCGAGGGCGGTCTCCCGCTCCTCGTCGGTGTAGTCACGTTTGCGCAGCTTGAGGTCGAGCTCGCGCCGAAAATGCGGGCGCAAGGCAAGGAGCCCGAGGGCCTTGTCGTAGCAACTCGGGCGATCTGCGCCACGCGCTCCCATGGCGACGCCGGGGACCTCTTAACCGCCGATGCGCTCGATCTCGAAGGGCGACTGATCGGTGAGCAGCTCGTCGTCGCTCGACATCCCCTTCTCCATCTCTTCGCGGGACACGTCGGCGGTGAACTGCACGCCTGCGACCTTGAGACGGAACTCGTCGGGATTGGTTGCCCGGCGGAGCGCCTCTTCGAGGGTGATCAGGCCGCCCTTGTAGTGGTAGTAGAGCGATTGATCGAAGGTCTGCATGCCGTACTGGCTGGTTCCGAGGGCGATCTGCTCACGGATGTACTTGGTCTTGTCCTTGTTCTCGATGCAGTCGCGAATGTAAGGCGTGGTGATCATCACCTCAGCGGCCGGCACACGGCCGATGCCGTCGGCGCGAGGAACCAGCCGCAGGGAGACGACCGCCTTGAGCACCTGCCCGAGCTGGATACGGATCTGCTTTTGATGGTGTGGCGGGAACACCGAGATGATGCGGTTGATCGTCTCGGTGGCATCCAGGGTATGCAGCGTCGAGAACACGAGATGGCCGGTTTCCGCCGCCAGGAGCGCGGTTTCGATCGTCTCGTAGTCGCGCATCTCACCGACCAAGATAACGTCTGGATCCTGACGCAAGGCAGCGCGCAGGGAATGCGCGAAACTGCGCGCATCGACGTCGATCTCTCGCTGGTTGACCAGCGACTTCTTGTCGCGATGTAGGAACTCGATCGGATCCTCGATGGTGATGATGTGCTCGTTGCGGCTGGCGTTGATGTGATCCATCATCGCCGCCAGGGTGGTCGACTTTCCGGAACCGGTGGTTCCCGTGCACAACACCAACCCGTAGGTCTCCATCGCGATCTTCTCGAGGACCTTGGGCAACATCAGCTCGCGCACGGTCTTGATCCGCGCCGGGATGACGCGCAAGACCAAGCCGGTCGCGCTGCGCTGCTGGAAGACGTTGCAGCGAAAGCGGCCGAGGCCAGGCACCGAGTAGGCGATATCGATGTCGAGCTCTTCCTTGAAGCGCTGCTTCTGCCGCGCGTTCATGATCGAGTAGGCAATCGAGATCGTGTCCTCTTGCATGAGGCGCTTGATCTCCGGCATCCCCTGCAGGCGGCCATCGATACGGATCATCGGATGGCTGCCGACCTTGAGATGAAGATCGGACGCCTTTCGCTCGACTGCCAACTTGAGCAAGTCGTTGATGTTCATGGTCTTACCTCGAATCGGTACAACGCGGGCGCGTGGGTGACTCTCTTGATGCTAGCACGCCGGCATCGTGGGTCTCAGCACAGCACCCGGCCAGCCGCGACCACGGCCGCGGTTTCGGCGCGTAGGATGCGCTCGCCGAGGCTGATCGGTGTGGCCATGCGCGCCAAGGTCTTCTGCTCGTCCGCGGTGAAGCCTCCCTCCGGACCGATCACCACCGCGCCGGTGAGCGCGCCGCCCACCAACTGATTCGTGCGCGACCGATCGGATGCTGCCCGGGCCGCTTCGTCATCGGGGCCCGACGCGCGGAGCTGATCGAACGATCCGTCCGCGCTCTCCGGATCCAGAAAGTAGCGGTCGCCACGGCCGACCATCAAATGCTCGAGATCCTGCCAAGCGTGAATCCCCGTGATGCGTGGAACCGCTGAGCGCTGGCACTGCTCGACCGCAGCCCGTGCGACCCGCCCGAGACGCTCGAACGTCCCTTCGCCGAAGCGCCGCGGCGCGCGCTCACTGGCCAGGAAACGAATCGCCGAGACGCCGAGCTCGGTCGCCTTCTCGACCAGCCACGAGGCCCGCTCGGGTCGGATCGGCGCGACCAAGAGCTCGAGCTGATAGGCCGGTTCTTGGCTCGGCGCCTGGGCGCCCAGGCGCAAGCGGCCGACCTGGCGATCGACCATCGTCACTTCGGCCCAGCGCGCCCGCCCGGCACCATCGACCACCCGTAATCGCTCACCCAACGCCACCCGGCGGGCGCGAAAGAGATGGCGGTAGGCATCGCCCTCGACGGCAGCTTCGTCACCCTCGAAGACGGCGGGCTCGAGTAGATGCGTGATCATGGCGCTCTTTCCCCTCGTACCAGATCCCCTCGTGCCCGATCGCCTCCAGCGAGCACGAATCCGATCCATTCTCCTTCGATGGCCTCGGCCTCCGCGGTCAGCCCGACCGCGGCCCAACTGGCGAGCATCGTGTCGCGCTCCGTGGTCAGCGCGCCCGCGGACAAGACCCGACCGCCAGGTGCCAATGCCTGAGCGAGGCGCGGCAAATCGTCGCGGATTCTCATCGGCAAGACATTGACGGCGATCAAGTCGAAACGGGCCGTCATCACCAGCGCATCGAGCCTTCCCGCGTAGAAGCGCGGCTGACGAGGCCAGGGATTGAGCGCCGCGTTCTGGCCGGCGACCAGGGCGGACGGCGTATCGAGATCGAAGCCCGTAACCTCCCTCGCGCCGAGGCGCAGAGCCGCGAACGACAGGATCCCCGAGCCGCAGCCGATATCGAGCACCCGGCCGCCGTCGAGATGCGTGGTCTCGAGAAGACGAAGGACCAGCCGTGTGGTTTCGTGGCTGCCCGTACCGAATGCGACGCGAGCCGGAATGTGGAGACCGAATCGCTCGCCCCGTGCGGCCGAAGCGCCCCCGCAGGGATTCGCGGCGTCCACGTCGTCATCGACGTCCCGGGGATCGATGCGAAAGCGCTCACCGATGTCGATCGGCTGCGCCTGGGCGCGGTAGGCGGCCAAGTAGTCCTGCGAGGCGACCGTCTCCTGCGTCACCGTCACCCCCCGCGTACGCCAATGGCGAAAGGCATCTTCGCGGAGGGTGCCGTCGGCGAACCAGGCGTCGATCACCATCGTGCCGGTGGCGCCGCCCCGGGTCTCCAGACCCAAGGTGCCGGCGGCCCAAAGCGCTGCGCCGAGCTCTTCTTCGAGGCTCGAGGGCAAAACGAATCGCGCGCGTTCGAATGACTGACTCACGCGCTGAGCATAGCCGGAAGCGCCCGCCCGACGGGGACCGACTGCGCCGTTCTTCCGTGCCACCCAGCCGGCACGACCTACGCGCGCCGGAGCGGGCGGCCAGCGAACGATGCAAACGTCAAGGTGGCCAGTAGCCCGAGAGCGTGCGTGGGGTCAGGCCGCGCTCGTCGATCTCGACTTCCACCTCGCGCCAGCTCGAGCGGGCGGCCGCCTTCGGATAGTAGGTGATGAGGTACTGGCTGCGAAGCTCACGGCCGATCTCGGTGTAGACCTCGTCGAGGGAGGGATACTCCCGGGCGTAGTACACCCGGCCTCCCCCGGCCTCGACCAGCTTGGTTGCCCGCTGGGTGAAGGAGCGGTTCCACAGCGAGAAGCCAGAGCCATCGCGCTTGGGACGCTTTTTCATCAGGATCATGTAGATCGGCACGCCCATCTGTTTGGCGAGCTTCAAACTGGAACGGAACGGAAACTGGTCGTCTTCGTCCGCGCCATCCGAAAAGACGATCAGCGCCTTACGACCGCGTACGCCTTGGAGCTGAACTAGGGAGAAGACGATCGACTCCCACAGCGCGGTTCGGCCATTCGCTTCCAGGTTGTCGATGGCTTGCACTACCCGCGGCAGATCGTTGGTCGTCCCGCGTGCCAGCCGTGGCTGGTTGTCGAAGTCAACGACAAAGGCCCGGTCGTCTTCGTTGAGCACCGAATCGAGGAATCGGGTTGCCGCCTGTTGGACGCGCGGCAGTTTCACGAACATGCTGGCCGACGAGTCGATCGCCATGCCCAAGGTGATCGGTAGGTCCCCAGCATCGCTGAAGCCCGCGATTTCCTGCAGCGCGCCATTGTCCCGCACCGTGAAGCTCTCCTGCGGGAGATCGCGCACTGGGCGTCCTTGCGCGTCGGTCACCACCACATAGAGCTCGACCAAATCGACGTCGA